>CAUZSY010000157.1:0-4603 GCA_963582725.1 Candidatus Thalassarchaeaceae archaeon | reverse complement strand
GACCCTTCTATTTGAAGGTGTGCTGACGAGTTTCAGGCTGACCTTAACCATCATGCTGGCATCGAATCTGGCGTTCTCGGAATCGGCTCGGTCAGACCGATGACGAAGTCTGATACGAACCGCAGTCAGAGTCTCTGCAGAGACCGGCTGGTGACCTCGGTCCTAGCGTAGATCAACTCCCAGACATCCACGCTTCGACCGTGTTCTCGGCCCACGGGTCACTGTAGAAACGACCGGTGCCCGGCTCGACGAGGGTCAGCACCCTGACCTCGCCACCGAGCATTGGCCGGTAGACGGTCAGCACCTCGGCCGCGGTCCGTTCACCGAGGATGTCGAACGACACCTCTCGCCGCTCGAAACGCAGTTCTTCACCCGAGTACTCGTGGCTGTCGATTGCGGTGCGCTCGATGGTGACCGTGTCAGCGGCGATGAAACCAGGCAACCGCTCTGAGATGCGCCGCAGTCTCACGTCGTCCTGATCGGTCCAATCGGCGAGGTTGGCGGCCCACATCGCGCTGCCCACCGGTGCGACGGCGCCGGGCATCCGGACATGCGTGACGCTGATGATGCTGCCATCTATCTCGATCCAGGACGCCTCCGCCGTCGCCGGCCAAACCGGCACGTCGTCATCGGTCAGAGCAACCCCCCAGGAGAGCGGCGCGTCAGGTGCCGATACGGGGATCATCGCTGTCAGGAACATCGTCACGACGACGGTGAATGCGGTGAAGCCGTATGCCTCGGCCCGCCTCGACCATTCGGCGGTGCGGAACCGCCGCACCACATGCTCGGTGAACAGGCCGACGATGAGGACGATCAGGAGCAGCAGCAGCGGCCAGAACCACGGCGCCAGCAGCGCCATCGCGGTCAGGCCTGCGAGTCTCGGGTCGGCGCGGATGAATTCGACGAGCGGTGGCAGGCTCGGATGCCTCCTCGATAGGAACCAGACCGTGCCGATGGCGACCATCCCCGGCCCGAGGCCGGCGACGACGAGCCCCAGCCAATCCATGCGACGCGCTCGGCCCGCATCGTCTTGAATCGCGCGCACGCCGCGTCTGTCGGGGATGCGCTCAAGGCGCGCCGCACCTTCGAGCGGCGCGTGACCAGTCCGCGTCTGACGCTCCGCGGCATCACCCATCTGCATCGGCTGGGCCGACGCGCCGAGCAGCGCAGCAGCCGGGCGGCCGGCGGTCGGGTCATCCGCGGCATCGAGGACATCGACCTGATTCTCGACCGCGGCGTCATCCTCGGACTCGCCGGTCCGAACGGGGCTGGCAAGACGACGCTGCTCAGAGTCATCGCCGGCATCCTGGCACCGCAGACGGGTCACGTCATATTCGATGGCGTGCTGCTCGACGACGAGGAGAAGGCGCTCGACTTGAGGCGCCGCATCGGATTCATGCCCGAACGGGTCGGCTGGTCCGGTCCCGGCACGCCGCTCAGCAGCATCGCTCGCATCCGCGCCATGCGGCAGAGCGGCAGGACAGCGATACAGGCGCTCGACCTGGTCGGTCTCGCCAGCCGGGCGCACGACCCGCTCAGCACGCTCAGCCAGGGCATGCGACAACGGATATCTCTGGCAGCGGCGCTGCTCGACGAGCCCGATCTGCTACTGCTCGACGAGCCGATGAACGCGCTCGACCCGGTCGCGCAGGCGGCGTTCCGAAAGATGATCCGCGAGGTGGCTGCGAACGGCTGCAGCGTCATCATATCGAGCCACCAACTGAACGACATCGAGCGGATCTGCAACGAGGTCGCGATCCTCGATCGCGGCGCCATCATCGCACACGGCTCCTTCACCGCGGTCGAACAGAACCTGCACATCGGCCAGCATCTCCTCGTCGCCGGTCGCGGCGAGGATCCGACCACTCTCATCCACGACCTGTTCCCGGATGTCCGAATCAGCCCGGCCGACCTCGATGTCACCGACCATTCGTGGGCGCTCCGACTGACCCGGAGCAGCGTCGCATGGAACATCGAGATGCGGGCCGGACTGAACGATGCGCTGGTACAGAGCGGTCGCAGCGTGCATCATCTAGAGCGGGCGCCGCCTGATCTGGAGGAACTGCTCCTCGAAGCGACGGGGCAGCCTCGGGGGCTCACCCTGAGAGAGGTCGAGGAGGAGGAAGAATGAGCGTCTTCGTTCGACTCCGCACCATCTCGCGGCTGGTCTGGCTCGACAGCAGACAGCGGTTGGCGTCGATGCGAATGCTCGTTCTGCTGCCCCTTCTCGCTCTCTTCATCTGTGGCGCAGCGTGGGGTTTCTCCGACCCGGACGCCGACCTGCCATCCAACATCGGCGCGGATTCCCCCGCCGACGTGCTATATCTGACGAGTCTGTTCGTGCTCTTCTCAGCGACATTGGGAGTCGTTCTGGTCGGCTTCGATGCGATATCGAGACCGCGATTGACCGGCGAGTTGGCGATCGAACTGGCGCAACCCATCCGGCGCGTCGATCTGGCCCTCTCGCACCTGCTCTCCGTCTGGTTCTCCGTCTACCTGCCGACCGCTCTCCTCTCCGGTGCCGCCATCCTGCTGATCCACTCACAGATGGGCGTCTGGCCGACCGTCCGGGTCGTCCTGCTATGGTTCGCGGCGACCGGCTTGCTGCTGCTCTGGTACGCGTCGTTGCAGTTGCTGGCGTCGATGATGGCTCGTGACTTCGGCTCGGCCGTCACCATCGGCGTCGCGACATGGATGCTGTTCACGCTGATCTGGCTGCTGGTCACCGTCGTTCTGGCGACCATGCTCGGCGTCTCGGCGACCGATACTACCGACCCGGTCTATCGGACCTTCGCTGCCAAGGTCGACCTGCTGTCACCCAACGGCGTCTACCAGCTGCTGTTGCAGACGATGCTCGACCCGGCAGATCAACCACTGGTCTCGACTCGATGGATAGGGCTGGCCGCGGCGGCCTGGACGGTGCTGCCCCTAGCCGCGTATCTGCGCGGTTTCAAGCACCTCACGCCTTAGACGGCCGACCAGCCGCGGCTTCGCCCTGTCCACCTGTGTGATATCGGCACGGCCGTCTGCGCGTACTCGGAAAGGTACGGCCGCGTACGAGAGGTCGACATGGACCTGTTGTCGGTCTGGAGGGTTCCGAATCACCTCTCCCGCAGGTCGCCATCGCCTCGGGAGCGCGGTGTGTGACGGCACACCTGCTTTCGAACAGCCCAGCGCAGGGACAGGCTATTGAAGCGGCGGAAGGGTCGCGGTCGTGATGAACAGGTCAGGCCGCCTCGAATCTCGCATCTTCATCGCTGTTCTGCTGGCCGTTCTGATGGCCATGTCGGCCGCGATGAGCCGCCTGCCTGCCAGCGACGCAGGGCTCGACGAAGCGCTCGTCGATGCCCTCAGCGAAGGCAGAGCCGAACCAGGCGGTCTGGAAGCCGCCTGCGGTTCGCTCACCTTCGAGGACATGTTCAACTACAGTTTCGCGACCTTCAACGTGAGCATCCGCGACAACTGGCAGAGCGCTTGGGTGGAGGCGGTCGCGTATGTGAACAACACCCTGGCCGACCAGGTGAGAACAGACCTCGACTGGCTGTTCGGAGACCAGGGTCTGCCGGGCGGCAACAACAACTACCTCTCGACCGACGAACGCAACAATGTCGAGATCATCGGCCGCGACTGCGTCGAACAGACGCACACACGACTGGGTTTCAGGGCTGGGCCGGCACACAGAGGTGGCACCGGTGTGGATTGGCGGAACTCGTCTTGGTCTAACGATGACGGAAACATGGTGCTCGAAGAGTGGAACCTGCTGCCCGCGAACCACCCGAACTGGCGAGACTGCATCCACTGGGGAGCCAGCCCCTCCTGCCGCGAGATCCCGGTGATACCACTGAACGGCCGCGACTGCGACGACACGATTCCGGCGACCGAGGCGGTCGATGAATGCCGAACCATCATCTGGTTGAACGGCACGGTCGAGTGGCCGGCGATGACGGACACCGACCACTTCACCATCTCGATGAACACGACCAACATGACCGACGCTCGGCTCGTCTTCAACTTCCCCCAGAAGACCGGCACCGACCCTGAGACCGGTGCTGTGACGCCGCTGAGGGTGGCGATGTTCGAGGAGTGTGACGGACGCGTCGTCGACGAGGACCCGGACAACGATGGTTCTGCACCGACGATAGGCGAATGTCAGAACAGCGGCGACATGAGCCATCGGTCAGAGATGATCGATGATAACGGCACTGAGCGACTGAAGCTCATCGTCGATGTGCAGTACGACTTCGACAACTGGCCGACCGGTCAGGACATGTTCGTCGACATGACGACCGATCCCGCGCCGCCGAACGACCCGCCGATCTGGACCGCTGCAGCGCCGGCTGAGGGTTCGTTGATCCCCATACTGGCCGGCGATGACCGACCGTTCATGCTGTGGTCCCCCACCACTGAATGGCTGTCCGATGAAGAGGTCGGAGGCAGCCTCGCGATCACCTGCACCGATTCCGCTGGCTGGAACGCGGACGGTCAGACGAATGGCGACTGGACGGTCGATGTTCCCGCTTCAGGCGGCTCGACGACGGTGACCTGCGAAGCGATCGACGACATCGGTCAGTCGAGCGGTCAGCGCAACTGGACCGTCGCTGTG
>CAUZSY010000156.1:0-4605 GCA_963582725.1 Candidatus Thalassarchaeaceae archaeon | reverse complement strand
ATCCGGTACAACCGCAGGTCGACCGAGGCGTTGATCTCGATCTCGACAGCCTGGCTCCACTCGTGAATCTCCAGTCGGATCAGATTCACCTCGACGAAGACCTCGACACAGGTCGTCCACGATGACAGGCAGATGACGTCATCGCTCGCATCGGTGCACGGCGAGGTGACCTCGCAGATCGCATGCGCGTAGTTGTACGGGGACGGGCCTGTGATGCCGAATAGCGCGATGTTGCTGACACCGGCCCGAGCGGTCATCGATATCTCGTCCGGTGCGCCGACCGAGGAACGAATCCAACTCGGCAGTTTGATCTTGAAGACTACGTCGGTGGCCGGCAGGTCGGAGGGAACGAAGGCGGTCAGGAACGAGGCGTCCATCTCCATCTCCAGAGTCATCACGTTAAGCATCGCTGCGAGGTCATTGTCGTTGATCGTCGACGGGTCGAAGCCGCCGAGGTCTGTGTCATTGCCGAGGAAACCGATTATCATGTCGACGAGGTCGAACTCGAACGGTTCACTCTCTGAGTGCAGATAGATCGGATGCGTCCCGTCCATCGCGTTCGGCCCCTCGACACACCAGAAGGTCGCTCCAGGGTCGGTGCAGGTGCTGCCAGACTGATGACTGAAGTTGAGGCCACCGGTGGCGTTCGGCGGCTGGAAGGAGAGATTGCTGAGCGTCAGATTCTCCCCTATCACATCGGAGATCGCTGCGGACATGCTCTCCATCGGCACGATCTCGAGGAATTCGTCGAGGTCGCCTATGCCGCTGTGATTGACCATCCTGAGGCCATCGGAGGTCATCCAAGGCAGCGTGATGGCGTCCGGCAGGACCGAGTAATTCCATTCATCGAGCGTGTTCATGTCGATGTAGGAGATGCCCAGATCGAAATTGATCACGGTCGCCTGCTCGTTGATCGCGTCGATCTCGATGATGGCGACCAGTCCGCTCTCGCTGGAGGTGTTGATCGAGACCGCCTGAGTGCTGGTGGCACGGCGCGCGAAGGTGAATTCGGCGTCCTGGTTCACCGTGCTGCCGGCCAGCGCGTTGACATCCCACACGCCGGCGTTGTAGGAGTAGATGCCAGAGGTGCGCGGCATCAGCGTGCCTGGCGGGCTGAGAGTCTGCATCGTCCCGTAGGAAGGCGGTGTGATGTCGTAGACCACACGGTGGCCCGGGTTCGCGTTCAGCGGCAGTGAGGTCTCGACCGAGCCGCCCATCGTCAGCAGCCCCTGGAATGTTCGTTCCACATCGACTTCGGCATCACCGAGCGCGAACAGCGACGCGTCGGTCTCGACGGAGGTGGTGATCTGCAGGCAGAGTGGTGGTTCGTAGGCGTCCATCAGCAGCGCTGCATCCTCATCGGCTGAGTCTAGAGCAGCCTCCTCTGACGCCATGCAGTCGATGCTGCTTGTGCCGATCGTGATGCTGCCCGACTTCCAATCGACGACCGGTTCGGTCGAATTGCCGAACGTGTTGTTGATGGTGTTCTGAACGATGCTCGAGATGTTGTCCTTCAAGGCCGGCGCCACATCGGGGTCCAACGAGACGAAGTTCCTGATGAAATCCGCCGGGATGCCGTCATTCGGTCCAAGGCTTAGATTCTCGACGATCGGATGATTCGAGGCCAGACCGAGCGTCGCCGGCGACATCTCGTGGATGGCGAACAGCAGTTCGAGGTCGAAATGGGTCAGGTCGGTCATCTCGATCTTGTAACTCGACTCCAGCCACTCGGAGGTGTTCGGTGTCATGTCGTTGACCGGGTTGATGTCATCACATATCGCGCCGGTCCAGAGCCCCGATCCCTCCGGCAGGCCGGCGTGCCGGAACGGGTCACAGAAGTTCTGAGTCCTCTCGGTCGCACCGGGAGGCGGGTCGGCGGCGGCCATCGGCAGGAAGGTCGAGGTGAGCAGGATGAGCAGGATGGGCAGGCATCGTCGCACGGTGAGTCACCGACGGAGGGACATCCGTCTACCCGCGATGCGCGGTCGCAGATATAACTCGGTTGCCCCGAATGAGGCCCGGTGGAAGCGGCAGGTGGTCGGTTGAGATTCGAGAAGAATCCCCACGACAGGCTGCGCAGAGCGGTTTCAGAAGCGCTTCTGCGCGAAGATATCGAACCCGATGTCATAGACTCCAGCATCGAATGGTTGCCGCGCCGATGGGAACGCTTCGACGATGTGCTGCTGCTCCGTTCCGGTGACTTCGTAACTGGCCCGTGGGCCGAGGTGAGATTGGCTGAAAAGTTGGCGGAGAGCGGACCCAGTCGGCGATTCTGGGGAGCCGTCGCGGCCGCGACCGGAGCTGTTCGAGTGGCCCGGAAAGGTGAGATCACGGGGTCTGAACGACGGCCTGCCGTCGAGATGCTGCTCGGCGACGACGACCGGGTCGTCCGACAAGAGAACGGCATCCGCTACGTGTATCGATTGACCAGGTCGATGTTCAGCATGGGCAATGTCGAGGAGCGGCGCCGGATGGGCGAGGTCGATGCTGGTGGTGAGACCGTGCTCGACCTGTACGCGGGCATTGGATACTACACGCTGCCGTTGCTGGTGCATGCCGGCGCGGCTGCAGTCATCGCCTGCGAATGCAGTGATGACGCCATCGAAGGACTCGAAGCCGGGCTGCGGCTGAACGGTGTGGCGGAGCGCTGCACGGTGCTTCGCGGCGACAATCGCGACCATGCAGATGTGCTAGCCGGCTCGGTCGACCGGGTCGTCCTCGGTCTGTTGCCGAATGCCTGGAACAGCGTGCCGGTCGGCCTTGCCGCGCTACGAACGGCCGGCGGACTGCTGCACCTGCACGGCACCGCTCCGCCGGACGCCGACGGCCGTGCCGAATGGCTGGGCGACGCGATCCGCCGATGCGAGATGGCTGAGGCCGCGCTCGCTGAGACAGATGATCGATTGGAGCGCACCATCGTTGCCATGACACCGGCCGGAGAGATGAGTCCAGTCATACGCGTGAAGAGCCATTCGCCGCGCTGGCACCACGTCGTCGTCGACCTCTGCGTCGGCGACTGCTGAGAAGCAGCGCCAGACTCCTTTCCGCGGCTGGCAGGGATGACGCCGAACACGGCCATTGAAGGGGGGTCTGACCCGTGGTCGAGCCATGGTGAGCAGCCAGGCTGAGACTGTAGCGGAGTATCTAGCGGAGTTGACTGAACAGCGGCGTGAGATTCTGACGACGGTCCGGTCGATGATTCTCGACAACCTTCCCGATGGCTATGAGGAGACCATGGCGTGGGGGATGATCACCTATCAGGTGCCATTGGAGATGTTTCAAGACACCTACAACGGTAAGCCGTTGATGTTCGCTGCTCTGGCCAGCCAGAAGCGTCACTGCTCACTCTACATGATGCCGGTCTATCAGAATCCAGAGTTTCTCAGTCGCATCGAATCAGCCTACGAGGAGATGGGTCGCCGTCCAGACATGGGCAAATCCTGCCTCCGGTTCACGAGGTTGGAGCACCTGCCTCTCGAACTGCTCGGCGAGATCATCGCCGAGTGTCCGATGACCGGCTTCATCGACGCCTGCAAGCACTGACAGTCGAGCCTGCGTCAGCCTCATGGCGAAGGGCCCGGTCAGGAGTCGCGATGGCAGACGTTCTTGACGCGGATATCGTCTCGGTTGAGCACGAGGGTGCCGAGCCGGAGAGCCGAGCGGTCACTCGAGTGGCGGGTCCGACAAACCTGAGTCGCGACAAGGCTCAACTCAACTTCCTCGCCGCCGCCAGCGTCGGCATCACGGCGCTGCTGATCGCCCTGTCGATGTTCTGGGGCAGCGGCGCGCTGAGCGACGATGATGGAGACGAACAGTACGCCTGGTGGCAGGTGCCGCTGCACGAGCGGCATGCGATGGACCTCAACATGACCGGCCAGCGCAGCACGCTGCCGGCAGCCGGTCCGTACGACTGGACCGGTCCGACCGAGTACTTCGTCGAGGTCGCACTCCCTGCATCCGAGCAGGACGCCGGCTTTCCCGGCCCGGCCCTGATGCACATCGCCCTCTGGATGCCCGAAGTCCCGGAGGGCACGCTGGTGCCGGTCATCGCCACCGTGCATCCGTACTACGACTTCGGTGGCGAGGGCGTCGTCGGTGACGACTCGTCGCCGAACACGGTGCCGGACGGCGGCATCGGCCAGTGGGTGCTGGACGAGTTCGTCCCGTACGGCTACGCGCTGGCTCAGGTCTCTACCTTCGGCACCGGTCAGTCGACGCACTGTCAGGACGTCAAGGGGCTAGGCGAACAGACCGGCATCCAGGCGGCGGTGCACTGGCTCGGTGAGCAGCAGTGGAGCAACGGCAACGTCGGACTGATGGGCAAGTCATACGCCGGCACGACCAACTGGGAAGCGGCGCAGAACCCGTCCGAGCACCTGAAGACCATCGTGCCGATTTCGGGCAGCATCGGCGTCAAGCAGATGTTCTACCGGAACGGCAGCAGCGAGACGCGCGCGATGCTGTACGACGCGCTGTACGAAGGCGCGACGACCGACGCGACTGAGGACGACATGCGGATGTGCAGCGACGACGTGGTGGGACCTGTCAGCCCGTGGACGACATGGGCGGGGGCGGGTCTCGGCGGCGATCAGTGGAGTGATTACT
>CAUZSY010000155.1:0-4638 GCA_963582725.1 Candidatus Thalassarchaeaceae archaeon | reverse complement strand
CTCGGGATTGAGGTGATAGGGATGGAAGTGATCATTCTCAGCATGGCCGTCTACTGGCTGCTGCTGCTGTTCATCTGGTGGCGCGTCAACTCAGGCCTCGGCATGTTCAGCGAGGTCGCCAAGGAACTCTCGAGCTTCATGATGGAGAAGGCGCTCGGACCGGGTGCCAGCCTGGTCGAGGGCCGCGACGCCAGTGCGGCCAGGGTCTGGCTGTTCACCGGCGCGGTCTGGTCGTTCGTCGGCGCGTCCCTGCTGTTCGTCGAGAAGTGGCTGCAGCATTCGCCGACCGCGCTGCACAGCCTCGAGTCGTGGGGCTGGTCGGCTACGACCAGCAGCCTCTATCTGGCTGGTGACGCCGCGTTCGTCTACGGCGGCCTCGCGTCGCTGTTGATCGCCGGCGGTCTGCATGTCGTGCCGCGGATGTCGAGCGTCGGTCTGGCCAGCGAGGTCAACGCGCATCTGATGGCCTATGTCTGGAGCATGGCGGTGCTGTTGCACGTCGTCGCTTCGCAGTTCTCCAGCGAACTGGCCAGTCTGCTCGGATTCATCGCCTTCGCACTGCTGTTCGTCGCCCAGTTGGCGATTTTCGTCAATCTGCTGCTGACGGTCGCCGAACGCGACTCGAAACTCGCCGCTCCACAGTGTTTCATCATCCTCGGTCATGGCTCGTACTTCGCCGCCTTCGGCTCGTTCATTGTGCTCGGACCGGGGGTCGCCAGCATCACCTACTGGGTGATGGTCCAGCAGATGATCTCCGGCTTCTTCCTCGGCAGCGCCTTCGGACTGGCTCTGTACGCCGTCTCGCGCGGCACCAGGCGTCCAATCTGGTCCGGAAGTCTGGTCGGCATAGCGCTGCTGATGACCTTCGTGTCGGTGACGCCGATGGCCTTCGATGTGGCGAACGCGTCCTACGCGGCGTTCACGTTCGGCATCATGGGTCTCGGCGTCACCATGCCGGTGCTCGGCGATGTGTCGCGCATCGCGTTCGCGATGTTCCTGGCGCTGTCGCTGATTCCGGCCATCGCGATGTCAACCAATCTGCTGGCGACGCTGCGCCGGAATCCGGTCGCCGCCGCTACATCGCCGGGCCTGCCGTTGATCGGTTTCGGCGCCTTCATGCTGCCGATAGTCGCCGCCGCCTCGCTGTTCGGTGTCGTCGACGCGTTCGGTGGCTCGGGCGAGTTGACCGGCATCCTCGACTCGATGCACACGATCGCGATGGTCACCGTCTTCACGCCGTTGATCCTCGGTGCCGCCATCAGCCTCTATCCCGACATCGTCGGCCGGACACCCGACTTCACGGCCGGCAAGGAGTCGTGGATCTACTGGGGCATAGTGGTCGGTGGAATCGGCGGTGGCGCTGTCCTGCTGATGGGCGACTTCTCGGCCGCGGCGTTCCTTGAAGCGGGTGGAGAGGAGATGACAAGCACCGTCGCGCACGACCTGATGACATTCGGCAGCATCCTGTTCTACGGCGTCGTGCTGGCGCTGCTCGCGAATGCGCTGAGCATGATTCGCGGCGTCTTCGAGGGCACCCCGGTCGGGGTCGCGCCGCTGCTCGATGCGACCGGTGGGCCGCCGCGCTATCTGGTCGCCGGCGACACCTCGGTCCGCGACCTGCTGACCGCCGGAGTGTCGCTCGATACGATGCTCGTCATAGAGCAACAGGACGACGATCCGGGCAGCGCCACCCTGCTGGTCGAAGAAGAGTGAGACCGAATTGAACCCCCTGACCGACTGACCAAGACCAGGCTGCAGCCTCAATCGAAGAGTCGTTCGTGTTCGATGCGGACCCCCGCGCCCCGGAGTTCTGACAACACCTCGGTGAGCACCGCTTCGGGCAAGGCTTCGGGTGGATGGACTCCGGGGCCTAGGTCGACCACGCCGTCGTGCAGGAGCCGGCAGCAGGTCTCGGTGACCAGTCCGGTCATTCGTGCCATCGATGACCACTCATCATCACCATCATCCTCGACCACCCACCGCACACCTCCTGTATCCGTTCCAGCCACCACCTCCAGCCAGGTGAATTCGGGACGGTCGGCATCGAAGTGCCACGCTTCGAGCAGTGTCGCTTCGACCTCCGGAGTGATGGGACCGCGCTCGCAGAGCCGCAGCCACTCCTCGATGTGGCCGGGCCATCGAAGGGTGTACTCGGACAGTTCGTCGATCTCGAGGCGGACCAGGCTGCGCAGACCGTCGGTCAGGAACGCTTCCATCTCGCCGCGGCCTCTCACATCGAGCAGATGGCGGCCGGTCAGGGCTGGCACCGTTACGATGGCGCCGGCGCGGCGCATGCGGACCGGCCGTGTGTACTCATCGATGACGTCGGCCGGCGAGAACGGTGCCATGTACGACCAGCGAGGGTCGGTCTGGTCTGTCGTCGACCGATCGGCGTCGCCCGAGGGTTCTGGGGGTTCAGATCGTTCGGGCTCCAGACTGGCCCAGCGCGGCCCAGGTGCGCTAGAATCCGGCTGGGACGGCTTCTCGTTGATCGGCTGCGCGTCGACTGTCGGAGGATCCGGCTCGGCCGGATTCCCACCGACCTTGATGGTGCACCAGCGGAGATCGCCCAGGAGTCGCTGCGCCTCCGCGACCAGCATGTTCGAGAGGCCCGGAGCGATTCCGACATCGTGCAGCACGGTCGCTCCGGTGCTGCGCGCTTCGGCGTCGAGCGCTTCGGCGGACTCCGGCGTGAAGGCGAGGTCGACGAGCCTCGCGCCGCGCTGCACCAGAGCCACCCTCGCCGCGTGGCCGACCGCGCCGGGCAGCATGTTGACGACCGTGTCGCCATCCTCTAGCGGCATCTCGCCCGAGGCTGCAGCGAGCGCATCGCCGGCCTCGCCATCGATGCCCGCCTCGCGAGCCGCATCGACCGCCGCCGGATCCGCGTCGATGAGCAGCACAGCCGCTCCCGAAGCGACCAGCCGATGGCAGACGAAGCGGCCGACCAGCCCGCCGCCGAGCGCGATGATGCGAGCCACGGAGGCCGAGGCGGGTACCCCGCCATCAAGCCTCGTCCTCCATCGGAATGCCACGGCAGGTCGGCTGACCGGGCTGGCGGCAGAGCCATGAGGAGCGAGTCCCCGTCGATGGTTGGCAGATTGAGCAAGGACTGGGTGAGCGGGTGAGAATCGGACTGGTGGGTAAGCCGAACGTCGGCAAATCGACCACCTTCGCGGCGTTGACCGAGACCCCTGTAGAGATCGCGAACTACCCTTTCACGACCATCGAGGCGAACGTCGGCATCGCCTGGCTGCCGCTGCTCAGCACCTGCGCCTGCCAGCAACTTCGCAGCCGTCAGGAGGAGGGCGGGCGGTTAGAGCCGACCGCCGCTGACGATCCGCGGCAGGGCAGCATCTGCCAGCCTCGGAGCGGTTCGTGCACGGCGCACCGGCGACTGGTACCGGTGACCCTCGTCGATGTCGCCGGACTGGTTCCGGGCGCCCACGAAGGTCGTGGCCGAGGCAACCAGTTCCTGTCGGACCTCGCCGCCTGCGACGCCCTCATCCAGGTGGTCGATGCGTCGGGCTCGACCGACATAGAGGGTAATCCGGTCGGTTCGGGCGGCTCCGACCCGTTGCAGGAGCATCGCTTCCTGATCGAGGAACTCGATGCGTGGATAAGCGGTATCCTCTGGTCGTCGTGGTCTAGGGGCACGAGGCGGGCTCAATCGGAGGGCGGCTCGGCACTGGCCACCTACCTGCACGAACAGTTGACCGGGCTGGGAGCGACGCTGGCCGACGCGACGGCGGCGCTGCACGAGTTCGAGAGCGTCCATCCGGACATCGGGGTGCCCTGGCTCTGGTCCGAAGAGAGCGTCCGTGACCTCGCATCGATCGTTCGCCGCTCTCTGTTCCCGGTCCACATCGCCGCCAACAAGGCCGACATGGCCTCACCGGAGGACTGGTCGCCTCTGCGCGACGCGGTCGAAGCGGAGGGCGCGCTGATCCGAGCGACCAGCGCCGACTCCGAACTGACGCTGCGACGAGCCAGCGGTGCCGGCGCCATCCTGTACGAGCCCGGCGCCGCCTCGTTCGAGATCGACGAGTCGGCAGCCGAGGGACTGAGCAATGCGCAACGGCGAGGCCTGGCCGCGCTGTCAGAGAGGCTGGCGCACCTCGGCAGCACCGGCGTCGTCGAACTGCTCAGCGACATCGTGTTCGACCGCCTCGATCACATCGTCGCCTATCCTGTTCAGGACGAGGCGCACTGGACCGATGGCGACGGCAGCATCCTGCCCGACGCCCTGCTGGTCGCCCGCGGCACGACCGCCAGCGGTCTCGCCTACGCGGTCCACACCGACCTTGGGGAGGGCTTCATCCGGGCGACGGACGCTCGCAGCGGCAGAATCATCGGCAGCGACCACGAACTGAGCGACGGTGACATCGTCAAGATCCACGCCAAGACGTGATGGTCGTTCGCCGCATCATTCGGCGGCCGGCTTCATCTTCATCTCGAACCAGGTCTCGGTCCAGATGATCGTGTAGTCCTCGTCGTCATCGACGAGGTCCCCCGCGGGAGTGGGTGGATTGCTGATCTCCGCGGTCAGGGTCATCGCCCACTCGCCACGGCCATTCCCCTGGTCGGACCATTCTGCCAGAATCTCATCCTCACTGGCCGTCCTGTTGGTCTCTGCTC
>CAUZSY010000154.1:0-4675 GCA_963582725.1 Candidatus Thalassarchaeaceae archaeon | reverse complement strand
CGAGATCCTGTTGATGGGCGCCACCACGACCGGCCGCGACCTGGCGCCGAGGGTGGCCAGCAGAATCGATGCCGGGGTCACCGCAGACTGCACGAAACTCTCAGTCGGGCCGTTCTACCATCGCCGCAGCAAGCAGGTCATCACCCACATGCTGGAAGCGCACCGGCCTTCCTTCGGTGAGACGAAACTCGCCTGCATCATGTCGAATCCCGATTCACTCTGGGCGCCGGCCATGGCCACCGCTCGACCCGGCATCTTCGTCGCGGCGGATCCCGATTCGAGCAGGACCGGGGTGGTCACCACCTTCGAACCTGAATTCGTCGAATCGGATTTCGCCATCGAGGTCATAGAGGTGCGACGAGGCGGCGGCGACCGCATAGATCTGACTCTCAACAAGGTGGTGGTGTCCGGCGGTGTCCCGTGCGGCCAGACCGGCTTCCGGGAACTGCAGGACCTGACCGAGGCGCTGCGCGACCGAGGTGTCAACGTCGAGTGGGCCGCTTCACGCGCCGCTGTCGATGCCGGCCACGCTCCGCACAGCCGACAGGTCGGCCAGACCGGGCAGAGCATCCGTCCGGCGGTCTATCTGGCCATCGCCATCAGCGGCGCGCCGCAGCACATGGCCGGGATGCATGACAGCGTTCGCATCATCGCTGTCAACACCGACTCCTCGTGCAACATGGTGCAGTCGGCCGACGCTGCCATCATCGGTGACTATCGCGAAGTCGTGCCGGCCTTGACAGAGCAGGTGAAGGCTGGATTCACCTTCGGCGTCTGAACTCTGTCACACGGTTCAGCGCGGCACCGACCATGCCGAGCCGAGGCGGTTCGACGGAATCTGGATGGCGAGAGGCGAAGGAGGGGACATCGGCAGGAAGGGAGGTTGTTGGCACGCCGCTGTGGAGGTGCTGAGGCAACGGTTAAGGAATGGCTGCAGGTGGCCCGACTCACGAGGGTGACGCATGTCGAGAACCGCTGTGCGCATCGCCGTCGCGCTGCTCATCGTCAGCCTGCTCACGCTGCCAGTGCTCGGCTACTCGGACGGCCCTCCCGAACAGGCCGGCACCGGGCCGACGGTGCAGGTCGGCTGCACCTGCCACGGCGAAGGGAGCCCATCGGTCAGAGCTGTGGTCAGTGTCAGCGGCGTTCCCATCCAGTACGAGAACGGCTCCTCGTACAACCTCACCGTTCAGGTGCAGGACGCCTTGACGATGGCCGGCGAATCGGGCAACACGGCTGCCGGCTTCATGCTCTCGACCGGCGGCGCCGGTTCCTTCTCATGGGCCGCCGATGCCGGCATCCGGCCCATCCCGGACAGCGGCGAAGAACTCACGGCGACCAGCACCTCGTCGAACATCTCGCATTCGAAGATCGGTGAGGGCGGTAGTTGGGACATCGTCTGGACCGCGCCGATCGACGGCGCCAGAGTGGATTTCTGGGTCGCCGGCAACAGCGTCGATGAAAGCAGTGCAGCGGATGCAGGGGATCACTGGAATGTGCTCTCCTTCTCGGTGCTGGAGCCGGGCACCGTTGCCAATCCTCTGAGCGGCGATGCACTGGCGACGCGGACCTACTCGGTCGGAGACCACGAGACGCTGTTCGTATCGGAGAAGACCGCTGATCAGATCGAGGCGGAGCGGCAGGCTGAGATCGCGGCCAGTGTGTTCAGCCGTGGCAACTTGTTCTACTGGTCGTCTCTGACCGTGCTGATCGTCGCCGCCGTCGTCCAGCGCGAGGTCATCGAGAGGAGGGACGGTACTCGTCCGACTCACCTCGCGGCCGAACTCGGTCAGCCGCAGGTGATCCGCCGCGGCGTTCTGGCGGCCGGACTGTTCGTGCTCGGTGTCCACTGGAAGGCGGCTGGCAGTGGCGTTCACCTGTGGTCTGTCGCCTTCTTCTGCTCGGCTTGGGCTGCCTACGGCGTCTACCGGACCTATCGAGCGATGGCCACGCCACCGGCCGTCGCCGACCTCATGTGAACCACCGCTGACCGCCGACATCACCTTCAAGCGGCGTCGTCCAGCGCTCCTGTGTGGTGCGAACGGCGCATGACCGTCTGTTGCCGGTGCAGTCGCATCTGGAGGAGCTGGCGTCGCGCTGGCAGTTCCTGATGCTGCTGTTGTTGGTCGCCTGCATCGGTTGGTCCTTCGTCGTCGATGAAATCCTCGCGGCCTGGCTGGCGTCGCTGCCTGTGGCGTCGGAGGAGATGACGGTGTACAGTCCGCATCGGTGGTTGCAGTTGCGCTGGGGTCTCGTCGGTCTGCTCGGACTGCTCTCGATCTCGCCGCTGATAGGTCATCAGTTCCTCGACTTCATCCGACCCGGTGCCCTGCCTCGCGAACTAACCCTCACCCGCTTCGTGATCGCCGCCTCGATCGTGACTGTGGTCCTGGCGATCCCGCTGCTCTGGCTGGAACTGCTGCCTGCCGCCTTCGCGTGGGCCGAGCGCAGCGAGATCGCTTCGGCCGAGGCGGCGTACGACGCGTCGCTGATTTTCGAGGTGGCGCTCGGCTTGTCGTGGACGGCGGTCATCCTGGTGCTCGCCTGCCTGGTCCAGTTCGCTGCTAGGATGACCGGCACTGTCGGCGAGGCGGGCGACGACTCGATGCGCTGGAAGATGCACTTCGTCGCGCTGCTGACCCTCTGGCTGGCGCTGCCGCCGACCCTCGCTTCGCTCTGGCCGACGCTGGCGCTGCTGGTCTTCCTCTGCTCGGAGGGCTTCGCAGGTCTGGCGCCTGACCGCGCCCTGCAGCGAGGTCGAGCCGTGACCGAACGCCTCGGCCGCGACGGCGATGTTCATCGCGTCGCGTTGCTCGACTGCGGCTGCGAGGGCGCCTGTCCTCGGCTCCGCGACGAGCACGGGTCGCTGCCAGGTCTCGCCAGACTCTCATGTGATGCGCTATGCCTCGATGCGGAGGCGCAGGACCTGCTGCTCGACGCGCTGCTGATCGGTCGCTGGACGCGGCTCGTCATACCCGGCTGCGACGGCATGCCAGTGCCCGAGCGACTGCGCGACGCGCTCGCTGCGAGAGACTGTGAACTAGTCGGTGCCTCGTGGCTGGACCGCCCCGGGGTAGATGAGTCTGCTTCCGACCAGTCGTCCGTTCTATGGCAGGGCCTCAGCCTTGATGCGTTGACCCATCCGTGGTCTCAGGAGGCAGGGGAAGCGGCGATGCGAGAGCGGGTAGAAGCGGCCGCCACGGACACATCGCTGCAGCGGTTCGAGCAACGGCGTAGCGGTGCGCGAGAATGGGGCGAGAGACTCGGCCCGGACGGCCTGGTAATGCCGCTGGTACGCACCGGCAACCTCTCGCGTGGTGGTTGAGTTCAAGCGAGGCGCCGGACAGGCATCGGTGTGCGAAGGGTCCTCCGAGCGCTGGTCGTCGTCGCCATCCTGGCCGCCGCCGGTTGGCTGCAGATGAATGCCAGCGTCTTCGAGGACATGGTGCGCAACGCTGTCGACGATCCCGATGACGACGACGTCGTCCTGCTGCCCCTGCAGCAGAGTGAGCGCTGGTTGGTGCTGGTCATCGACTTCCCCTCGAAGCCGTCCGGCATCGGCAGCGATCCTTCCAGAGTGGAATTGATGCTGACCGGCGAGCGGGCGGCCGACGATTACGTGTTCCAGATGAGCGGCGGCGCCTCTGAACTGGAGATAGTGGTCCATCCCGAGGTCTACACGGCTGCCTCCGACCCCGGTGTCTACGGCGTCGATGAAGGTGGCCAGCGCGATGTCGGGACCGAAGGCGCGGAACCGGCGACGCTGGTCACCGAAGCGGTCACGGCGTCTCTGTCCGGGACCAATCTCAGTCAGTTCGACCTAGATGGCGACGGCCGCCTCGACCGGTTGCTCATCATGCACACGGGGCGAGCCCAGGAGAACGGTGGCACGAGCAGTGACATCTGGAGTCATTTCTCCTATCTGATGGATCCAGTGACCGTCAACGGCACCGAGGTGGCGCACTACACCATGGCGTCATTCGAGAGCGGCCTGGGCACCATCCTGCACGAGATGGTGCACCAGATGGGCGCCATCGACCTGTACGATGTCCACTCCGACCTGCCGACCAACAACTGGAATGGCGTCGGTGACTGGGACATCATGGCGAGCGGCAACTGGAACGGAAACGGTCGCGACCCAGCCCTGCCGATGGCGGCGACCCTCAGATTGATCGGCGCCGACCGGGACCACACGATCGATCCTGAGAGCTTGCTCGATGGGCCGGTCACCTTCAATCTGACACCGCTGTCGGCCGGCGGTATGACCGTCCGCATCCAGATATCGCCCGACGAATGGGTCTGGATCGAGCATCGGGGTGACATAGGATTCGACCGCGAACTGCCCGGCGCCGGAGTGTTGGTCAGCCATCAGGACGACGGCGTCGGCGACCTGTCCTCCAACGAGGTCAACAACGACCCCAACGAACCCTGGCTCAGGATCATCGAGGCGGATGGCGATGACGGGCTGGTCAGGGGCGTCGACTCGGGCCGTCAGAGTGACATGTTCGCGGCCGGCGCCTCATTCGGTTCCGAAGGCGTCGAGATCCGCGACCGACGAGGCCGCATCGTCGATTGGCGCGGCCAGGTGGAGTCGCTGAACCCGACCGTCGCCACCATCACCATCACCCGGACTCAACACTCCGGCGACGTTCTGCCACCGCGCTCGCCGATCGAG
>CAUZSY010000153.1:0-4700 GCA_963582725.1 Candidatus Thalassarchaeaceae archaeon | reverse complement strand
AGGGCGAGCTGGACAATGAGTTCGATCGCCGTCGCGCCTTTCTTGAAGAGCGGCTGAAGATTGAGGCCGATCAGGCGTTCCAGTCGCAGGTGCGCGACATCGAGCGCGACCTGCGTTCCGAGATGGAGACTCATCTCGAGCAGGAGGAGGTCAACCAGACCGAACGGATAGAGGGTTCTCTGACCGAGCGCCTGTCGGAGCGCGAACTGCAGATCAGGGCAGCCCTCCGCCGCCGTCTGGAGACTCAACTGCGACAGCGACTGAAGGACCGCGAGACCCGTCTCAGGGCCGAGTACGAGCGTCGTGCCATCCGATTGGAGGAGGAGATCGCGGAGGAGATCCAGAACGACCTGGAGAAGCGTCTCGGCGAGGAGACCGACCGACTGGAGGAGCGGATGCAGGAGGATCTCAACCTAGCGGTGGCTCGCAAGCGCGAGGAGCTGCGAACCAGCGTCCTGAGGGCGCTGGAGGCGGAGTATTCCGACCGGCTGTCCGATCGCAAGGAGCGTCTCCGCGACCGGTACGACATTTCGTTCCAGCAGAGCATCGATGAGATCGAGGCGGCTCTCGCTCACGGCATCGAGGTCGACCTCGATGACCGCATCCGCAAGGAGTTCGAGATATATCGCGGCCGCCGTGAAGCGGAGATCCAGAGCCGACTGGCCGGCTTCCGCCACGAGCGCGAAATCGAGTTGCGCTCTGAGATCGAAGCGGAGTACGTGCAGCGGCGCGACGAATGGATCGAGCAGCTGGAGATCGAGTTCCGCGGCCGCGAGGAAGCGACCGAGCGCCAGATCATGTCCGAGATAGATGCTCGGCTCCGCAACGAGCGGATATCTCAGGAGACCTCTCTCGACTTGATCCGTCAGGAGAGCTCACTCGACCTGGAGGTCGAGATGGAGAACAGGCTGGCCGAGTTCAGGGCTGACAAGGAGCGCGAGGTCGTCGTACAACTGGACCGCCAGATAGCCAAGCGCGAGGAGATAATGCGCAACAAGGCTCTGATCGAGGTGCGCCGGCGCGAGGCGGAGATACGGGCCGAGATCGAGGCGTCGCTGGCCACCAAGCGGCAGGAGATCCGAGAGCGACTGGCGAACCTCGAAGCGAGAGCCGAGGACTTCCGTCAGGTCGCCGAGGAGAAGCTCCAGGCGTCCATCGAGAAGGACCTGATCAGCGACGAGGACCTGGAAGAGGAGGAGAAGCTGCAGAAACTCGAGGAGAAGCTGGAACTCGAGGAGGCGGACGCCAGTCTGCACAAGCGCGAGGCGTGGATGGGTGCTCTGCAGGGAGCGAGAGGCCAGATCCCGTCCGGTGCAGCCGCTCAACAGGCGGCTAGTGGACTACTGGGGGCCGGTCGTGGCGCCGGTCTCGGCGCAGGACTCCGAACCGGTCCAGCCGCCGTTCCAGCCGCCGCTGCGGTCACTGCTCAGCCCGCCGCAGCCGAGAGTCCGGGTCAGTTGCGACCAGGCATCGGACTCGGCAGCGGCGCCATCGGCGAAACACCGCCGCTGGCCGGCGAACTGCCTCGTCCAGTCGGCCTTGCCGGTCTCGCCCGCCCACCGGGGATGCCCGGCGTAGCCGGAATCACCGGACCGCCGCAGTTGCCGGGCGGCCTGAAGCCGGTTCACAAGCCCGTGACGGCTCTCGCGGCCGCGGCTCGTGAGGTCAAGGGCGAAGGCGCGGTCTCGCCGTTGGCCGCCGGTCACCAACCTCTCGGTCCAGCCCAACGGCTGGGCGGAGTACAGCCGTTGCCGCCATCACAAATTCCAGTCGGGGCTGACGCTGAAGTGGCTGAGAGCAGCCCTGCTACAGCCGCCATTCTGCCGAGCAGAGGCCCGATCATCCCTCGCCCGGTGGCGCCACCGATCAGCACCATTGAGCCACCTGTCGGTCCGGCCGAGCCGGTCACCGCACCGGCCGTCGAGCCGGCCGCCGAACCGGCGGCTGCGCCACCGACAACGCCGTTCACACCACCATTCCGACCGAGAGGCCCCCCGGGCGTCGACGATATCGATGAAAAGGACGATGACGAAGAGCCGGAGACCGAACTGAAGGCGCCGCGAGTCCGCGGACCAGCCAGCGTCAGCAGGGTGGTGAAGCGACTCGAGCCCATCGGTGGCGTCGCCGACGACGGTGCCTCACCTGCCACCGCTTCGATCATCAAGCCGAGGGCTGGCGCCGGCCGGGTGGTCCGCCAGCCCGCTCCATCCCTCAGCGAGGCCGAGGTCGATGACCCGGCCGACCTCGAGCCGGTGGTCAGGGGTCCACCGGACAGCGGTCCGACGATACGCCAGCCTGTCCCCTCTATGGTTCGACCCGAATTCGGAGCTCCAACCGAGCAGGATTCACCGGTCGGAGGACCGCCGGTCAAGGGTCCGCCCGGCGGTGGTCGGATGGTCCGGGAAGCGGGCCCGCCGGTCTCGGGCCCACCCGTCAAAGGCCCGCCAGTCAAGGAGCCGATCGAGACTGAACGGATAGTCCGCGAGACGGTCCCATCGATGATTCGACCTGATTTCGGCAGTCCCGCCGAGCCTGACCCGGAGGTCAGCGACCTGCGGGTCAAGGCGCCGCCAGAGACCTCACGCATCATCCGCCAGCCCATGCCATCGCTCGATCGCCCCGATCTCGGCGGTCCGCCCGAGCCAGATTCACCGGCCTCCGGCCCACCGGTCAAGGGTCCGCCAGGCGGCGGTCGGATGGTCCGTGACGCAGCTCCGTCGGTCTCCGGTCCGTCGGTCAGGGGACCACCCACGAGGGGACCACCCACGAGGGGACCACCCACGAGGGGACCACCCACGAGGGGTCCACCGGACGAGGAGGTCGAAGTCGACGATGTCCGCGATGTCGACGCTTCTGCCACCATCCAGCCGATCGGCGGCGAGCGCCGTCTGCTGACCCCGCTGACCCCGTCCGAGGAAACTGAATCGGAGATGACCACCATCCTGCGGCCTCGCATGACGCTGTCGCCGGATGTCAGCGAGGACGCTGCGGACGAATCGGACGACGATGATGATGGTCTGATGACGGCCCAGTTGAAGCAGGTCAGCGTCCTTCGACCGGTCATCCCGGACGGCGCCGAACCGGTTCGCGAAGAGGAGTGATCCCGGCCGGCCCTGCAGGACGGCACCGGCCTACCGCGGCCGGCACACGCGAACGCCGGGTTGAAAGAGTCGGTTCAATTGGCCGTTGCATGCGCAGAGCCGTCTCTTCGACGCTCGTCCTGCTGCTGCTCTTCTCGGTGCTGTCACCGACGGCTCAGGCGGCCGGTCAGCCGGCGTACGGTGACGCTGGTTCGGTGATGAGCCCGGACGGCGCGGCCCTCGGTTGGTGGGATGTGGGTGACAACACGTCCCTCGTCATCAACAAGAGCGGCGGTCTCAGCACATGGCAGTTGGCCGGCGAGCAGGCGGGCACCCTTGTCTGGCAGCACGACTTGAATCGCAGCCTGCTAGCCGCCAGCCTGATGATGGACGAGTCGCGCGATCTGGTCGCCTTGGCGAACGCCAGCGGGGTCGTCATATTCTCCTTGCAGTGGGGGACCTCCACCTACAACATTCCAGTCGGTGAGGCGGTCGATTCGGTCGTTTGGGACGCCGCCGGTGACCTCTGGATGACTCTGCGTTCCTCCCGCATCGCCGCACAGTACCACGATGGCACCGCGACCGGCCTGCAGACCACGGCCCACAGCATCGGTATCAGCGAGGTGCTGGTGCTCTCTTCCGGAGAGGTCATCACCGGCGGCCGGGACAAGCAGATCCGAGTGCACGACGAGTTGGCTCAGTTCGACCGCGTCCTGTCTCAACCAGGCTCCGACATCACCGGTCTCTGGCAGGATTCGGACGGCGATATGCACGCCTTGACCAAGGATGGCCAGCACATCGTCTACGAGACGGTCAACTGGACAGTGAAGCACGATTCAGTCATCTCGGCACATCGTCTGACTTCGATTTCCGACGTCGGTGGCGACCGTCTGCTGCTGGGCTCGAACAACGGCCGAGCCCATCTCATCAACAGCACCGATCATTCCGTCATTCAGACCTTGCAGGCAGCCGGCGATGTGGTCGGAACCCGTTCCCTGGGGGATTCCGGTCTGCTCACCCTTTCGGCCTTCATCTCCTCGTCGAGGGTGACTCTCTGGGACATCGACAGCGACGACGACGGCGTCGTCAACACGCACGACGCCTTTCCCGACGACGGTACGCAGACGAAGGACACCGACGGTGACGGTCACGGTGATGAGGCGAACGGCAACGATGGTGACGCGTTCCCGAACGATGCGAGTCAATGGCAGGACAGGGATGGTGATGGCTACGGTGACGATGCGAACGGTACCGACGCTGATGCCTTCCCTGACAACGACGAACAGCATGTGGACAGTGACGGCGATGGCTACGGTGATTCCATCTACGGCCGCGACGGCGATCGATTCCCGACCGATCCGACCCAGTGGGCCGACCGGGACGGCGACGGTTATGGCGACGAGCCGGACGAGGAATTCTCCGACGCCTGTCCGGACAAAGGGGGCCATTCGCATGAGGACCGACTGGGTTGCCCGGATTTCGATGGTGATGGCTGGTCCGATCCGGACAACGGCTGGCCTATCGACCCCGTAGGAGGGGCGGATGGATTCTGGCAGGAGCCGACCCAGTGGCGCGACAGTGATCACGACGGTTACGGCGACAACATGTCCGGATCCCAAG
>CAUZSY010000152.1:0-4717 GCA_963582725.1 Candidatus Thalassarchaeaceae archaeon | reverse complement strand
TGCCACGTCGGTGTCGAGTTGTTCGGGGTCGGCCCACGCCTCGCCGGCCGTCTGCAATCCGTACGGCGTCATCCGATAGCCGCGGACCGCGAGAACGCGGAGGGCTGGCACCTCGACCACTGTGACAGCCTTGCGGATCTCCTGACCTCGGCTCGGTGAGGACGGATTGTTGTCGCGCATGAGGATGTGCGTCATGCCAGCCTTCCAGCCCGCGAAACCCTGCACGCGAACCTCGCTGACGGAGGACTCCGGCCACGACTTGACACGGCCGAAATGGCGCTTCGCCCGCTTGCGCGGGCTGTACGCCATGCTGCCACGGCGCGGTCGGTGCCTGTCGGACATCTACGGTTTCTCCTGTCGGGTTCTGGATTCTCGACCGGAGGGCCGCCGAAGCGGCCTCGGCCGGCCGTTCTGCAAGGGAGCGGCCGTGACACCGGACCGGTTCGGCGAATGCCTCACCAGTGTGTCGGGGTGCGCTGCATTGCCCGGTGGTGTCTGGTCGCCCGCAGAACGAGCGGCCCTCCGACCGAGGATGTGTATTTGAATGGCTCGGTGGAGCCAGGACCCAGAACCCGACGACTGCGCCGCATCGAGCGCCTTGTTTCGTGGTCGTTGAAGGGGCTTCTCGAAGCCGACTCGTCGGTGGCCGCTCGTGCAATCATTTTCAACCGCGAGTGCGAGGCTGCCCCCGTGCACCGGAGCATCCGCCATCCGTTCATCCGCGAAGGTCGCATCGAAGCGCGCGCATACCAGTTGGAAGCGGCGGATGCAGCGCTGGCAGCCTCGATGCTCCTCGTCATGCCGACAGCGATGGGCAAGACGGCGGTCGAATGGCTGACCATCGCTGAGACGCGACGGCGGCGACCGACGGCGAGGATCATCCTGGTGGCGCCGACGAACGCGCTGGTAGACCAGCATCTGCGCGATCTGCAGCGCGTCCTGACCGATTCGGCGGGAGATATGGTGACCATGACCGGAAAGACACCACCGAACAAGCGGGACGCTCTGTGGACGAGCCATTCGATCATCGTCGCGACGCCACAGGTCGTCCGCAACGACATCATCAGGGAGTCGCTGGACCTCGGCGACGTGGCGCTGCTGGTCATCGACGAAGCGCACCATGCGACCGGTGCTCACGCCATGGCGCAGCTAGGCGATCTGCATCGCGAGAGTATGCGCGATCCGCTGCTGCTCGGAGCGACGGCCAGCCCTGGCTCCAGCGAGGAGCAGATCGAGGAGGTCTGTGAACGGTTGGGAATCCACAACATCCACGTCAGACGGGCCGAGGAGCCGATGCTGGTCGACTACGCAGCCGGCCTCGATGTCGAGGAGGTGATGGTGCCGGTGCCGGAAGCACTGACGGAACTGGCGGCTCCGCTGCAGTCCTGGTTGGAGGCGATCGTCGACAGGGAGCGACGGCTGGGCCACTACATCCGGGTCGGCCGACCGACGATGGGTGGTCTTCGTCAGGCTATGGAGAGGGTGTCCCGAGCGATCGACCGTGGGGAGAGGATCGCTTTCAGATCGGCCAAGGAGATCGCGACCGGCATCCGACTCTACAACCTGATCAATCTGCTGACCAGTCAGGGCGTCGCACCGGCTCGGGAATCGCTCGCTCGGATGCAGCGGACCGGCGGTACGAAGGAGGGTCGAGCGGTCCGAGACATGCTGAGAGATCGAAGGTTGCAGACTCTCGTCAGCAGTCTGGAAGGGATGCATGAGGTGCACAGCAAGGTCTCGTTCACTCGGCGGATAGTCCGTCAGGAACTGACCCGGAATCCCTCAGGACGCATCATAATCTTCGCCAACTACCGCGACACCGTCGCCTCCATCTCCGATGTACTCAGCGACGTCGAGGGAGCCCGCCCACAGCGGTTCATCGGGCAGTCGAATCAGGACAATCGGCCAGGCATGAGTCAGAAGGAGCAGTTGGAACGGTTACAGGCGTTCAGGGACGGTGAGGTCAACGTGCTCATCGCGACCTCGGTCGGCGAGGAGGGACTGGACGTGCCGAGCGCCGACCTGGTGCTGTTCTACGAGCCGGTGGGCAGTGAGATCAGGACCATCCAGCGACGCGGACGGACCGGACGGCATCGACAGGGTTCGGTCTACGTGCTGATCGCTCAAGGGACTCGTGACGAAGGTGCCAGAGCCGCCGCCAGGTCGCGGGAGCAGCGGATGCAGAGAGCACTGCAGCGGGTCCGACGACGGCGGCGAGGGCGGACGCCGCACGATGATCTCTCTTCGCTGGACCACTTCGAGGTGATCGACGAGGCTGGCGTAGCAGAGTCAGCGACCGACTTCGTCGCGCGGGAGCGCGAACGCTGCCGACCGACGCTTCGGCAGGATGACGGAGAAGAGCGTCCAGACCGCGATGAGACGGCCTCCGATGAGGGCGGAAACGGATCTGGCGATGGGTCGCCAGCCGCGCATCCGGCGATTCCTCCAGAGAGGATGCGGGCTCATGGCCAGACCGGACTCGACGCTTTTCCCCAGAGGGATGGCAGCTCCATACAGCGACAGGAGCGAAATGAAGGTCTGGCAGAGGAGGTCGGCCCGAGGGACTCGGGCGAATCAGGCTCGGACGGCGGGTCGCCTGCACCGAAGCAGCCAGTTGATTCAACGACCACCGACATAGGCGACGTGATGCAGAGCGCCGAGTCGGTCATCGATGCATTCGCTAAGGATGGCGATGACCCAGGACCGGCGACCGATGTGACCATCATCGCGGATCATCGTGAGATGAGCAGCACCGTGGTCGCTCATCTGCGGCTGCTCGGCGCTCGCATCGAACTGTCGACGCTACCGACCGGCGACTACATGATCGGAGATCAGACTGTCGTCGAGCGTAAGACGGTTCGTGATGTCGTCGACTCGCTCATCGACGGCAGGCTGTTCGACCAGGCGAATCGCCTCGTCGCGGCGGCGCCACGAGCCCTCATGGTCATAGAGGGGAGAGGTCTGTACGAGCAGGGCAGAGTAAGCAGCAACGCGCTCATGGGAGCGCTCTCGACCATCGCCATAGACATCGGACTGCCGGTCTTCTCGACAGCCGACGGCATCGAGACGGCACGATTCCTGCTGATCGCTGCGCGCCGCGAGAACAGCGCCTTGCTGGAGATCAGCCGCTTGGCTCGCGAGCGCATCCGCAGATCGATCGAATCGACCGGCGAGAGGCAGCGGGCAGCCAGCCAACGACCGGGTCGGCCGAGCGCCGATCTGGCAGCCGAGGCTGCGGTTACCGAGGCGGCGGATGCGTGTCCGGAAGCGCTCATCGGTGACGGTGGCGATATGTTGGCCGGTTCCGAGCCGGCCGCCGCTGGCGCTGACGGAGATGGTTCGGTCGACAGCATCGCCGTGGCGGTGAAGAGGAGTGAATCGAAGCATGCTGAACATCACGCTCTCGCCATGCTCTGCGGACTACCGGGAGTCGGTCGCAACAGAGCCAGGGACCTGCTGGCGGCGTTCGGCAGCATCCACTCGATCGCCGCCGCATCGGCGAGTGAACTGCAGGCGGTCAGAGGCGTCGGACCTGCGACTGCCGCTTCGATACGTCAGGTGCTGGCCGGCGAGCGGCGTTGAGCCGTCGCCGATCCGATTGATCAGGCAGATCGCCATGTCCGTCTGCGCCGCCTCCCAGCAAGTCGCCGGAGGCCAGCCATAGTCATCCGACTAGAATCAGATGTGGCGCGTGGAGCAGAGGCTGCCGAGCATCGGCCGGACCAGGTGAATGGTGGGTGAGTGTGCCGAGATTGACGGTCGACCGGTGGCGGGATGGATGAACGGCTGGAGGAGTCAGGTGACGGAGGTGACCGAGGGTGGGAAATAGCAGCGGTCAGAGTCGCGCTCAGTCTCCGATGACCATCACTCGGGTCCGGAGCATCGCCAGTCTGTCGGTCATGTGACCGAAGGCGTAAGCGACTATTTCTGGCAGGTGGACCACGGGTATGTCGGTGTCTCGACCGCTGCGGCGACCCGCCTTGACCTGATAGACGTCGAGATTGATGTGCGACAGGGGACAGGCTGTGGCGAGGATGCGGGCGCCCTCCGTCTTCGCATCATCCAGCACATGCGCAGTCATCTCGAGCGCCGTCGGCTCCTCAGCCAGCAGACTCGGGAATCCGACGCTCTGTGTCCTGCTGCCGCAACTGACCGCATCACCGCCGAGCGCCTCGATCAGCATCTCGAAGTACTGCGGGTCGAAGGCGTCGTCGTCGCCACACGCACCTTCCCGCTGCATCGGCGCGCCGTAGTAACCGGCGATCGGGAAGTCGATCGGATTGACGACTTTTGCGGCGACCACATCGAGGCCGATGTCCTCGACCAGCACGTGCAGGAGATGGCGCATCCGAACGCCGCCCTCGAAGCGGGATCCGGTGATCGGTTCGAGAACCTTGTTGACCTTTTCTCTGAGCGCTCCGTCCTGCTGCAGCGACACCAGATCCTCGTGCATGTTGCCCTGACAACTGGCACACGGGGTGAGCACGTCGAGCCCCTGTTCCTCCGCCTGTGCGAAGGTGCGCGCGTTCAGCGACAGTTGCAGCACCTTGTCATACTGCTTGATGACCCCCGCCCCACAACAGGCAGCGCCGTTCATCGGCTGCAGGTCGATATCGAGCGACTCCGCTATCACCTGCATCGCGTCCTCGACCTCGCGGGCGCTGTTCTGAGCGACGCATCCCGGATAATAGGCGAACTTCGTCCTCGCCATCTTCAG
>CAUZSY010000151.1:0-4754 GCA_963582725.1 Candidatus Thalassarchaeaceae archaeon | reverse complement strand
CCCAGCCGAAGTCGCCGCTGTCGAGCAGCATATCGGCCGGCCGGACCGCCACGCCACGAGGTGCGGCAGCCAAGGTCAGGCCAAGATCGGTAGCAAAGGTCTCGATCACCTCGTCTTCCGGCGGCCTCAGGTTGATGATCGCCGCTGCGACGGCACCCCCGCGGCGCAGGCCGAGCAGGATGCCCGAGAGATGCTTGCTCGCTCCGAAGTCGGGAGGCGACCGATTGATGCTGCTCCCGTCGCCCATCAGCAGACGCCCCCGGAAGGCCGCGACATCAGCCTGATCGGTGGCTGTCGAGGTGCAGACGGCGACGTTGATGCCGACAGCCGGTCTGATGGCTGCCGGAATCACCGGCATGTCGCTGACCAGCCGGGACAGCGCTGAGAGCAGTCCAGCGCGTTCGTGAGCATCGCCGTCCGCGACCGCCGAGAGACGCATCTCGACCGACCAGTCACAGCCCGCCTCCATCGAGGTCAGCGAGACTGTCAGCAGACCGCTGGGGACTCCTGTGCGGATCAACTGGTCGACCAGAGAGACGGCGGCACCATCGACCGCTGCATCGTCCTTCGCGGTCAGCAGCGCCGGTGGCGGCCGGGTCAGCCACCGGCTTACACTGCTCTGAGTGGTGCCGATGGCCGCCGCGACGCGAGCCTGAGACCAGCCCGCATCGACCAGACCGGCGGCGACGAGGGCGTGCAGCCGAGGTTGCCAGGACTGAGCGTTGGCGCCGAGCACGCAGCCATCTCGGTGACGGCGGCCTATCATCTTGCATACAGTCATGCACACTGCATCAATCGTCGCCCATGAACGGATAGTCCCACTCGTGCGGAGGCGCCAGGGTCCGCTTGACCGAGCGTGGACTGATCCAGCGCAGCAGGTTCAGCGGACCGCCCGCCTTGTCGTTGGTGCCGGAAGCGCGGGCACCGCCGAACGGCTGCTGGCCGACCACCGCGCCGGTCGGCTTGTCGTTGATGTAGAAATTGCCGGCGGTGAATCGCAGCGTGTCATAGGCGGTCTGGACATCCGATTCATCACTGGCGAAGATGGAGCCGGTGAGGGCGTACGGGGAGGCGGAGTCACACAGTTCCAGAGTCGCTTCGAATTCGTCATCCTCGTAGACATAGACGGTCAGAACCGGTCCGAATATCTCCTCTACCATGCTCTCAGAATCGCCATTCGTGGTGACGATGATGGTCGGCTCGATGAACCAGCCGACGCTGTCGTCACAGCCCCCTCCGACGATGATCTCGCAGCAGTCCCGGGACGCTGCCCGCTCGATGTATCCGGCGATGTTGTCGAACGCGCGCTGGTCGATGACCGCGGTCATGAAATTGCTGAAATCGCGCGCGTCACCCATCGGAATCTTACCGACCTCGGTGACGAGATCGTCGACGATGGCATCCCAGACCGAGCGCGGCAGATAGGCGCGGCTGGAGGCCGAGCACTTCTGTCCCTGATACTCGAAGGATCCCCGCAGCAGGGCGATGAGCAGGGCACGCCGGTCGCAGTCCGGGTGCGCGACGATGAAGTCCTTGCCGCCGGTCTCGCCGACGATGCGCGGATATGAGGCGAGATCCGGCAGCGCGCCGGCTATGTTCTGCCAGAGGTGCTGGAAGGTCGCGGTCGAGCCGGTGAAGTGGAGGCCTGCGAAGCCACGGTTCGCCAGCGCCGCCGCGGTGACGTCAGGGCCGCGGCTCGGAACGAAGTTGATGACGCCGGACGGCAGTCCCGCCTCCATCATCAGTCGCATCAGGACATGGTTCGAGTGGTACGAGTTTCGGCTCGGCTTCCAGACGGCGGTGCAGCCGACGAGAGCCGGCGCGCTCGGTAGGTTGGCCGCGATGCTGGCGAAGTTGAACGGAGTGATCGCCAGCACGAATCCCTCCAATGGCCGGATCTCGGTCGTGTTGAGGAATCCCTCCGGCGAGACCAGCGGCTGCAGGTCGTCGTGGAAGCCGCGCGCGTAGTGCGCGTTGAAGCGCCAGAAGTCGATCAACTCGCACGCCGCGTCGATCTCGGCTTGGAACGCTGTCTTGCTCTGGTTCAGCATCGTCGCCGCGTTGACCTGCATCCGCCAGTCGCCGGCCAGCAGGTCGGCAGCCCGCTCGAACACCTCGCAGCGCGCCTCCAAGCCGATGTCGATCCAAGCCGATTGCGCCGCCACCGCCGCCGTGCAGGCCGATGCCAGTTCGACGGGTCCTGCGAGGTGGACGTTCGCGATGACGTGACCGTGCTTGTGTGGGATGACCTGCGTCGTCACGTCGCCGGTCCAGACCTCCTCGCCGTCGATGATGCACGGGATCTCCGCGACCTCGCTCATCTGTCGGTCCAGTTCGGTCTGCAGTGCGGCGCGCTCGGGACTGCCCGGGGCGTAGTCAAGAATCGCTTCGTTCTCGGGATGCGCGTCTGTCATGTCGGGCCGGCTCGCGATTCACCCCTTCATCGTTGCGCGTCTCATCAGTGCTTCACATCCTGCGATTCCACCCCCAACCTCGAGCACTCGCTCCCTCCGACCTGACCCGTCCAACCTCTCCGACCGTTGATCGCATCGTAGCGGCTGAATCGGCTCATGCCTTCGAGTCGGTCAGCCACGATCATCCTGCAGGGGACGATGCGTCCGCCTCTCCGGCGTCGGAGACGAACCGTAGTGGTGAGGCGACGAGGTGTCGCCAGATGGCGTAGATGGCGGCCGCACAGAGGATGTGCCAGAGCGCATGCCATTGCAGCAGGCTACCGGGAACGCAGGTCGACGAATCCTCCAGACCGAGCAGCCAGGCGCCATAGGCGAGGCCGAACAGACCGACGCCGGTTACCACCCATCGACTAGGTCTGCCGATGCGCCACCAAGCGAAGAGTTCCAGCACCAGCCAGACCGGAATCAGGGCGAAATACGCATCCGTCACCCCGACCCCCTTGGTCGCCCACATGTACCAGGCGATGCCGAGGCTGCCGAGCAGCCAGAACGAGAGCCAGACGGGACGCGAGAAGCCGGCCAGCCGCCGGGCCGACCAGAGCATCGGCACGAGGATCCACAGCACCATCGTGCTGCTGTCCATCGTGCCAGCGATACGCATCTTGGTGCCGTGCGCCGCGAAACTGCTCAGACCGACGAGCAGCGCGGCGATGCAGAAGGCGACCAGTTCCGGTGAGCGGCGGCTGAACGGATCGCTGCTCGGCGGCCGGTCCGGCGCCAGGTCGTGAGCACCGAGCCAGCCATCCGCCGGCATGTCGGACCAGCGCCGCAGGATGGCGAACGCCGGCAGACAGATGACGAGCGATGAGAACGCGTTCGCCGGCTCGCGGATCAAACCGGGTCGATTCAACTCGCAGAACTTATTGACGGTGCCGACCTTCTTCTCGCTCCGTTCGTCGTAGTAACCGTCCGCACCGATGGCCATCAGACCGACGACGACGATCAGGCAACCGGCGACGGCCAGCAGCAGTGGCATCTGACGCCGCCAGAGCGGTGCGGTTCCGGTCGGCATCCCGCGGGCCGATGAATCACCGACGCTTGAAGCGAACGCCGGCGGCAGGCTCGTCGCTGCGAAGCGTTTGAAGTCGGGCGGTGCAGCGAGCCGCAGGGAAGGCTTGCGGATGGGCGTTTCGGGAGAGCGGGCGGAACCGGTCAGGACGGCTCTGTACGACGCGCATGTCGAGAGGGGCGGCCATATCGTCGATTTCCACGGCTTCGAACTGCCAATCCGCTACACCTCCACCATCGAAGAGCATCTGGCGACCCGTTCCCACGCCGGTCTGTTCGACGTCTCGCACATGGGTTTCTTCCGCTTCTCGGGTGCTGGGCTGCTCGACTGGTTCGATGGACTGGCGACCCAGCGCGCTTCCTCGATTCCATCGGGCCGTTGCGCCTACACGCATTTCCTCGATTCGGACGGATTGATCATCGATGACATGATCTTCGCTGTCACCGCCGCCGATGAGGTCGCTGCTACCGGCTGCACGACGCTGACCGACCAGCCGGTCATCCTCGGCGTGCCGAACGCCAGCATGATCCCGACGATGTGGTCGTGGTTCCAGAAGCATCTGCCGGCGGACGGCTCGGTGGTCATCGAGGACCTGTCCGACGATACCGCGATACTGGCTCTGCAGGGACCCACCGCCGGTACCATCATCGAGGTGGTGCTCGGTCCCGAGAACGCGGTAAGCCGCTTCCGATGCCAGGCGATCCGTGCGAATCCCCTCGGACTGACCGGTTGGATACAGGGCACCGGCTACACCGGCGAAGCGGGCGTCGAGATCTTTGTCTCGAACGACTCGGTCCGACGCCTTTGGGACGCTCTGCTGGATGATGGCGCGTCGTACGGTGTCGTGCCGGTCGGCCTCGGCGCGCGCGACACGCTGCGGCTGGAGAAGGGCTACCTGCTGTCCGGTCAGGACTTCCTCTGGCCGGCCCTCGCCGATTCAGCTGATGACGCGGTGCCGGCCGAGTTCCTGGCTCGCGACTCGGCCGAGACCTTCGTGCCGTACGGTCTCGACATTGAACACGAATTCATCGGACGGCACCGGGTCGCTGCGAGTCGTCTCGCGCAGACCAGCGGTGGTGGAGTTCGCTGGCTCGGCCTCCGTTGTCTGGAGAAGGGACCATTCCCGCGCGCCGGGCACGCCGTCCTGATGCAGCGGAACGGCGGCGAGCCGGAGCAGGTCGGGACGATCACTTCGGGCGGACCCTCGCCTTCGCTCGGACGCGTAGGCATCGGTCTCGCATATCTGGAGGGTGTCGATGTCGGCGATGAGG
>CAUZSY010000150.1:0-4826 GCA_963582725.1 Candidatus Thalassarchaeaceae archaeon | reverse complement strand
CGTAATCTGCCATCTTCCTGACCTGCACGTTCTGATCTGCGGCGACGCTGAGGATCTGCATCGTCGTCGATTCGTCCTCGCGTCTGACGCGCATCACCCGACCCATGCGACGAACCTGAAGACCGGCGGTCCTGAGCGCCTCCTCCAGACGGCTGGCGCCGCCCCAGACCGATATCTCGATCTCGCGGTCGATCTGTTCTGCCAGGTCCTCGATCCTGCGATGGACGATGACCCGGCCTTTGTGGATCAGGATGATCCGGTCGCAGACCTGCTGCACATCATCCATCAGATGGCTGCTCATGACGATCGAGCGACCGCCTTCGCGGACTATCTGGAACAGCGTGTCGAGCATGAATCGGCGGGCGTCCTGATCGAGACCGTTGGTCGGCTCGTCACAGATGACCAACTCAGGATCGTGGATGATCGAACAGGCGAGTTTGGTCGCCTGCGCCATGCCGGTGGAGAACGAGGAGATCTCCCGGTAGCGCTGGTCCCGCAGTCCGACGTACTCCAGCACCTCGTGCGAGCGCTGCTGGGCGACGCTCGGAGACATGCCGAGCAACTCGCCGCAGTAGCGGACCTGATCGATGGCGGTCAGGGCTGGGTCGAGGGAATCGTACTCCGGCATGTAGCCTATCCGAGCGCGGATCGCATCGCCCTCGGTGCGGATGTCATAGCCGAGCACAGAACCATCGCCTTTGGTCGTGTGGATCAGCCCAAGCAAGGTCTTGATCAGCGTCGACTTGCCGGCCCCGTTCGGTCCGAGCAGACCGATGGAGCCGTGCGGCACCTGCAGATCGATGCTGTCCAGCGCGACATGTGGGCCGTACATCTTGGTCAGGGCGTGCGTCTGGATGAGCCAATCATCCGCCATCACTGCCACACCCGCGTCCAGAGGACGCACCGAAGACCGCTCGGCCGTCTATTGAATCAATCCCCGCTCGGAGCGGCCTCGGAGCGGACAGCGCCGTTGCGAACCTTGACCGCCACTCCCTTCTTGAAACCAGCCATCTCGAATGCGGTCGACATCGCCACACCCTCCGCCACCAGCCCACCGTTCACATCGACGACGAGGCACGACAACCCCGGCGAGACGTGCGGGTCAGCCGCCCGGATGAAGCCGTGGATGACGTTGCGCCCGTCGCCGACGAACGGCACCGCGCCGGGCTCGATGACGAGCCATGGGGTGCCGAGCGCCATCTCTTCTGAACAGTCGGCACGACCGGACGAATCTTCACCGACGAATCGAATCGGCTCAGCGAATCCTGTCGGCGGCGGCGCGCTCCTCAGAGAGTGCAGGACCCGGGCGCCTTCCAGAGTCAGGGAGAGGCCACCGTCGATCAGTCGGGGTGACAGGATGTGACGCCCGTCCGAGGTGAGGACGTTCTTGACGCGGCCGGTGCGTGAACGGACGACGCTCATGCCATCGGTCAGAGGCCATGTCACAGAAGCGGGGAGAGCCAGCAACAGCGCCGCCTTGTCGATGACCGACCAGCGCTCCAGCCACTCCGCCACCTGCTGCTCCGACGCGCCGGTCGGACGACCCGCATCCCCGGTCCGCCGCTCATCGGCTGCACCATGCACCTGCCGGCCGTCCCCGACGGATGCGACCGGCTCGTCCCGACCGTCGCCATCCGAATGGCGAATCGATGCATCGAGGGTCTCGAACGGTCGACCGGCGAGCCCGAGAGGGACCAGGACAGAGTCTGGATCAACTCCATCGAAGCGCCAGATATCGTCCGGTCCGTCGAGATGGCACCACGGCGCCACGTCCTCCAGACTGTAGGGTATCGCGCCTAGCGGCGTCCAGATCAGCGGCAGCATGTCGGGGTCCTCCACCAGCAGACGGCGCACCTTTCCACCGACCGACTCGCGCCACGGCGGTGGCGCACCGTGCAGCAGCACTATGCGGCCGCGGCCTGAAGCGGCGACGCCGTCGGCGCGCAGGGCTGGCGGCGTCCAGCGTCCTTCGAGCAGTGCCCGGAGATGCAGGCTGCGCGGCTGCCTCGCGAGGCGCGGCGAGACCGGCTCGGCGCCCGACCTGATCGGCGAGGCGCTCCGGACCATCTCCAGCAAGTGTGCCGACCCGTCATCGGACGCCGGCAGTCGGACCGACTCCGCAAGGCGCGAGACGAGATGCTCGTACGCTTCGCGGAGCGTCGGTGAAGAGTGGCTCCGTCGCTCGGCCAGGGCGTGGATTGAGCCGTCGCGGATCGCCTCTCGACAGGCCCTGATCTCAGCAACGCTGACCTCCAGATTGTGTCGGGCGAGAATCGCCGTTCGCTGCGCTTCAGACATCCGCCGCACCTGTTCCGGCGTCACACCGGCGAGCGCGGCGGAGGCGATCGGCCACTCGTCGAGACCGCCGATCTTGATGGTTCCCTCTACCGATAGCAACCGCCCATCGCGGGCGAACAGCGCGTAGGCGGCGCTGTCGAACAGGTCGACGCCCATCGCGACCGCGAGCGCGAACAGCATCGGATGGCCGCAGCCGAACATATGGATCGGCCGTTCGACGGGCAGACAGGCCTTTGCCGCGAGAACGATGTCGACGAGTTCCCGATATCGACGCTGCTCCATCAGCGGTACGATGCCACCTATCGGATGCACCGCGAAGCCTCGCTCGGAATCGCCGATGTCGACGCTCGCTTCGCCCATCAGCATCGCGCTGCGCCGGCGCAGGTCGGAGTGGAGGCCGCCTTGGATGGGACCGTTCAGCAGCAGTCGGGGGCCAGCCGCGGTCAGTGAAGGCACTGCGCGAGCCACCGTCTCATCGACCGCCTCCTGCAACTCTTCCCGGCTCTGGTCCGGTCGGCCGAAGACATCGAGCATGGTGCCGATGTCTACACCGATGCTGCGCTGGAACTCGACTATCTCCTCGACGCCGACCTCGACGTCGCCGTAGACGTAGTTCTGGAATGTGCCTGAGTCGGTCATCACCACACCGGGGAATCCCAGTACCGAATGGACACCCTCCCGAGCCGCTCTCTCGCTAAGTCCCTCGTGCTTCCAGAAGACGTAGCTGTTGGTTATCAGGCCGCGAATGCCGAATCGCTGCCACATCTCAGCCGGTGGGATGGTCTCGATGTTCGGATTCACCACCGGCAGCAGGGCAGGCGTGTGCAACACGCCGTGATTCGTGTGCAGCCTGCCGTTCCTGGCGCTGCCCGAGCGCCGATGGATCTCGAAGCGGCCGAGATCGGCCGGCCGGCACGCCTCGACGGTGATATCGGCGACCTCGGACGCGCTGGTCATGCGACGGACGGTCGCCGCCGTGTTCATCTATACTCCGCCCGATCGCCGCTCAGGGCTGGAAGCCGGGGAAATGCTGCTGTGCGTGCGCGGCTGCGGTCGCCGCGTCGAATCCCTGCGCCAGCAGCGCATCGTGGTACTGCCTGGCCGGATCGGCCGGCTCGGGGTCTCGCGATTTCACATCAGCATCCACCGCACCTCCGGACAGAGCGTCCGCCGTCACAGCGCTATCAGCCGTCACAGGTGTGATCTCGGCCGTCGCCGGAAGCACCGGCACCGGCTGCTCGAAGCCGGTCTGCTGCACCGGCGCCGTCGGCGCGACGCCCATGACGGCGCCTGCGGGTGCCATCTGGACGGCTGAGTCATCGTCGAGAACCGCCCAGAGGATGAAGCCGACGATGATCAGCAGGACCGCCCCACCCAGCATGCAGCAGCCGACAATACCTATCGCGGCCCAGCCACCCAACGCCTCTCCCCAGGCGAGCTCGAGCGCGGTCTGATCGACGATTACGACTTCAGAACCGGCCGGGGCAGTGATATTGAGCGTGCAGGGGCATGAGGTGGGGTGTTTGACGCTCCCGACAGCCACATATCCGTCATGCGTGTCACACCGTCCTGACTGTCGCGATTCGTTCGAACAGACGACGAACTCATCGAACAGAGCATTGCCGCTGACCGAGACCTCGACCTCGTCCACCGAGCCGGTGCCGTTCTTCAGCATCACGAGGTAGGTGTGGTCGCCCATCAGTTCGATCGGCTCCTCGACCGCAGAGGTTCCGTTCCAGATGAGATAGGACTCGACCTCCAGGTCGCTCTCCGGCAGCGACGCACTCATCCCCCAAGGTATCGCGATGCCGAGGATGAGCATCGCGACGCCGAGGCCGAGGCAGACCTTCGACGCGATGTGCATGCCGCCGGGATGCTACAGCCCGACTTGACACTTCGGGCCGGGCCGACAGGCAGGTGCATCGGCGGCCGGCATACCGAGATTACCCGATCACATCGTCGTGAAGGAGCGGGACGATTCGACCCAGAATCGGCCGTTGCCGTTCTCCGCGTACACCCGATAGTGATGCGTCGTGCCGCCGGTCAGACCCGTGACGGCGTGACTGCCATCGCCGACAGTCGCGTTGCCGGCCGATTCACAGGTGCCCCATCCGGAGGCATTGTCGGCGCCGTCGGAAGTCCCCCAGCAGACCGTCACGGTCGCGTTGCTGCCGTTGTCGCGAACATTCCAGCCCAGCAGCGCCGCGTCGCTAGTCACATTGCTGGCATTTCCCGCCGACAGAACCGGATCGTAGGTGTGGACCCAGCCGCGCAGAGGGTCGTCTACCCAGACGGGGAGGTGAGCGGTCGAATCACGGGTGGCTTGAGTCAGAGGGAAACCCCACGCTTCGAGGAACGGCGTCAGGTCGTGACCTGTCTTCAGCGAGATCTGCAACGCCCATTCGTTGAATTCAGCGCTGTCACCGCTCGGTTGGCTGCTCATGTTCCAGTAGTACTCGGTCAGCGCCGCTGTCACCGGCGCCCAGCCGAACTCCTCTTTGATCTGGATGTAGGTCTCCAGCGCCGTC
>CAUZSY010000149.1:0-4840 GCA_963582725.1 Candidatus Thalassarchaeaceae archaeon | reverse complement strand
CACTCGTGGTCGATCTCGCCGATGCTGGTGTCGCTGCAGGTCGCGGTCAGCAGCGCTTCGCCGGTCAGCGGCAGGAAGAGCTCCGTGCCACCGGTGATGCTAACCGATATCGACGGCGGCTGATTCTCTCCCAGCGTCACTCTGACATCGGTCGCGACTCCGGTCGCTGAACGGCGCACGGTGAAGTCACCGGGTTGGCCGTCAATGAGGCTGAGTTGCGGGCTGTGTCTGACCTCCCACGGTTCGGGCAGGATGACCCTGATCGGAGAATCCTCCCGGGTGTGGCCGATTATCGGCAGCCAGAGGAATCTGCTGGCGCGCGCATCGCCGGCACCCCTCAGTTGGGCCGACTCGCTCCAACCCCACCAGTGGCCGGTCGAGAAGGTCGAGAAGCCGAGTCCCTCGATGGTGATGTCGAATGGCAGGACCGGGGTTTCGGATGTCATCGGAGTCTTGTCATAGAGGCAGCAGCCGGCCGCTTCCGCATCGAGCCAGCCGTGCCCTGCGAACAGCGTCTCGAAGGCTGCCGACTCCACCTGATCGAACTGCCCGTCGAGGTTGCCGAGCCAGCGGTCCACCTGCTGTCGGATGCCGTCCTCGGGCACCGGCAGGAGCGGTGTGCCCTGATGCCCCGGCAGCGTCCAGGTGGCGCTCCATGTCGCGTTCAGCGTGGTCGATGCGGCGATCGTGCCGGCGCTCGCGTCGAGCGTCGCCATCGGTATCGCCGGTTCGCCCGAACCGGATGCGCCACCGCCCGCCGCGACCTCAGGTCCTGCATCGAGCCAGTCCGCCAGGTCCCAGAACGGTCCGTCGATCCGGTTCTCGTCAGGCCCGGTAGGGGTACCCACCACGAGATGGCTGATCCGCCATTCGCCCGCGTCGATGCGCGGCAGCGTCTGGTCGAGCCCGTCCTGCCAAGAGATGACCGTCGACCAGCCGGACGGCGAATGACGGGCGAGGATGCTGCCGCTGCCATTCGCGGTCGGAGCGAACAGCCGCAGCGACTGCGATATGTCGACGATGACGCTGGCGTTCGAAGCGTTGCCGTCCCAGCGCGCCAGCCGGCTGCCCGATGTGCCGTTGACGTGCAGCCAGCCGGTCGCGTTGGCGGCAGCCTGGATGGTCGCGTTCGCATCGATGAGCAGCCCAGTCAGCGGCGTCGCGTGCTGGTCGAGATACAAGGTGGTGCTGGCCACCGCGCCGGCGCTCGCGTACACCGTGAAAGAATCGTTCAGCGGCAGCATCGTCAGCGCGATCGTGTGATTCGTCTGATTCGACGCCGGACCTCCCAGCAGCAGCGGCGCGGGGTGGCCCGTAGCGTGGCCGGGCGCCTCGACCTCCAGCCTGACGCTGCCGGGCGCCAGTCCCGACAGCGTCAACGTACTGCTGTTCTCCTCAGCGGTCACCGAGGCGGTCCTCAGAAGTCCGCTCCAGCCGTCGATGACGCGCACAGTAACCGCCGCCGCATCGAGTGGCGTCGCAGCATCGCCGGAGGTCAGATTCAGCAGCAATTCGATGCCGCCCGCCCTACCGCCCGCCAGTCCGTCGATGATGCCGCCGAGGGAGGTGGTCTCTGAATCGCCTGAACCCCGAGCGGAGCGACCAGCTGATTCATCCGACCATTGGCCGTCGCCGACCGACCAGGTGAACGGCAGGGAGGAGGAAAGGAGCAGCAGCGCGAGAACCGGGATCAGTGTCGATGAGCCGGACCAGCGGGTCAAATCATCGTCTCCAACCGGTCCATCGAAGCGCATCGGCATCACTCCCGTCGGGTGCCATCATCAAAGATGATCGTCGAGCCGTGTATGTCGAGGGTCAGCGGGATCATCCTGTGCACGGGATCGAGCGAATCTCCGAGCCGCTGCCGCAAGCCGGCGTTGCCGTGCATCAGGAAGAAGCCGCCGCCGCCGGCGCCGAGCAGTTTGGCGCCGGTCGCACCGGCTGACAGAATAGCCGCGTGCAATGCATCGAGGGATTCGGCGGTGATGCCTTCCACCAGACCGCGCTTGATCCGCCACGCCCGCTCCAGCAGACCGCCGATGGCGGCGAGATCGCCGGACTCAACGGCGGCTCGCACCTCGAACGCCTGGTCTCGCATCTCCGACAGCTCGGTCATCCGCTCAGCGGTGATTGCGGACTGCTTCGCCAGCAGCCCGCCGGCCCGACGGGTAATGCCGGTGAAGACCAGCGTGAACTGCTCGCCCAACGCCTTCACGCCGGCATCGTCGATGACCAGCGATTCAGCCTCGACGCCGCCGTCGGGCAGGAACCGGATCGTGTTCATGCCACCGAGCGCGGCGGCGTACTGGTCCTGCCTGCCGATCGGCTGTCCCAGCACGTCGATCTCGATCTCGCACGCCTGCTCCGCCAGTTCGAAGGGTCCTACATCGCGACCGGCGAAGCGATGCAGCGCGTTCAGCAGCCCGACCGTCAAGGAACTCGACGAGCCGAGGCCGGTGCCGCGCGAAGGGATGTCGGCTATCGTCGTGATCTCGACCCCGGCAGTGACGCCGGTCAGTCGCATCGCCTCTCGAACCAGCTCGTGCTCCAGCCGTTCGAAGTCAGCCACCACCTCGGTCTTCGAATAGGAGACGCGGACCTCGTCGTCGAACCGCGGATTGACCGTCACGTACAGGAACCGCTTCAGCGCCATCGAAGTGACGGCGCCGCCGTCGGGATGGTTCTCGTAGAAGGCGGCGAGGTCGGTGCCGCCGCCGCAGAACGAGACGCGGACCGGCGTCCTGCTGATCAGCATCGATGAGGACGACATGCCTCCCTCACATCAATCCGCCCCCCTTCAGTCCCTGCCGATTCCTACCGGGCCCTTCTCCCTCTACTGACACGAGAGAACGGTTTCCCTGCCGTTTCCTCGTCTACCACCATAGTCACAGTACAACCTTTCTCGCTCGCCCCTGGATCTCAACCCGTTCACTTCCGTTCAGTCATCACGGACTCAACCGAGCGAACGAATTTAGTTGGGGTCTCTATTCTAGAATTGACTCAAAGAGACGCCTCGGTTAGTGAGCGAGGCCAGACTCGAACTGGCGAGCGAGGGTGGGAAGGAATATGACTGTGAGGCGCCGCGGAGCGCCCAGAGAGAGGACGATGGACGACCTCATCACCATGCAGGACCTGACCAACGAGCAGGTGATATCGCTGCTCGACGAAGCGGAGAGGCTGCTGCCGGTGGCCCGCGGCGAGGCGTACGAACCGCTTCTGCAGGGCAAGGTGCTGGCGAATCTCTTCTACGAGCCGTCGACGCGGACGAGGATGTCCTTCGAGGCGGCGATGAAGCGGCTCGGCGGCTCGGTAATGAACCTCGGTGCGCTCGCTGGCTCTTCGGTCTCCAAGGGCGAGACGCTGTACGACACGATGCAGATGATCAATGGCTACGCGGATGTCGCGGTGCTCCGTCACCCGCGCCAGGGCGCGGCGCAGTACTCGGCCGACGCCGTCGACATCCCCATCATCAACGCCGGTGACGGCGCCGGTCACCATCCTACCCAGACCCTGCTCGACCTGTTCACCATCCGGTCCTGCCACGGCCGCCTCGACGGCCTCGACGTCGTGCTGGTCGGCGATCTGCGCTACGGTCGGACCGTGCACAGCCTGTCACACGCGCTGTCTCGCTTCGGGGCGCGGCTGACCTTCATCTCGCCGGAATCGCTCTCGATGCCGGCCGAGATAGTCTCCGACCTGCAAGATTCCGGAGTCGAAGTCACCGAGGATGCCGACCTTCAAGCACACATCGACGACGCCGATGTGATCTACATGACGCGCATCCAGAAGGAACGCTTTCCCGATGAGGACGAATATCGCAAGGTCGCCGGCATCTATCGCCTGCAGCTCAGCGACCTCGCGGGCGCCAAGCAGGCGATGATCGTCATGCACCCGCTGCCGAGGGTCGGCGAGATCGAGTCCGACATCGACTCGACCGAGCACGCGAAGTACTTCGAACAGGCGTTCTACGGCGTCGTCTCGCGGATGGCACTGCTCTGCAGCGTGCTGGGCGTGGATGTGCCGGAGGTGTTCGGATGAGTGAGATGAGGCGGGTCACGGCGATCTGCAACGGCACGGTCATCGACCACATACCGGCCGGTCAGGCACCGCTGATGATGCGGATGCTCGGGGTCGATTCCGGTCGCTCGAATCCGATCTCGATGGTGATGAACGTGCCGAGCAACAAGCAGGGTCGCAAGGACGTGATGAAGATCGAGGACCGAGAACTCTCGCAGGTGGAACTGGACCGATTGGCGATCGTCGCACCGCACGCCTCGGTGTCGATCATCCGAAACTACGGCGTCGCGGAGAAGCGACAGCTGATCCTGGCCGACGAGATGGTGGACATCGCCCGCTGCTCGTTTGCCAACTGCATCACCAAGGACCCGCGCGAGCCGATGCCGAACCGCATCCTCGTCATCTCCTCGGAACCGCTGGAGATGCGCTGCGCCTACTGCGGTCGTTCGCAGGACCTCGATTCGGTCATCGAGAACCTGCTCTGAGCATACCCGCCGTTCTCCACTCGACGAGCCGCGACCGGCATCCACTCGCCGCCGCCATGATCCGTCCTACCGGCCACTGCCGATCTTCACTCAGCGACCTGTCCTGACTGTTCGGAATCATCGACCTGTTTCACGATGCCGTACAGCGCCAGCACAGCCCAGACCGCTGCGAGGATGGCGAACGGCCATTCCCTGGTCACATAGGCGCGGAGGCCGAGCAGCATCTGACCGGTGAGCATCATGCCGAGATAGAGGACCGACCGGCTCGACAATCTGCCTCCTACCTCGGCCGCGAAAGCGATGACCGTCAGCACCATGCCGAGATACGCGAGGGCGAG
>CAUZSY010000148.1:0-4850 GCA_963582725.1 Candidatus Thalassarchaeaceae archaeon | reverse complement strand
GCGCCGCCGGTGCCGGTCAATCCGACGACCTGACAAGCCTCGTCGGCCGGTCGGGACCGGCACCGTTCGAGAACGGTGTGGAACTCCTCCTGACCACCGTTCTCGGCCAGCGTCAGCAGTCTGGCCACAGCGCCGTGCTGACCAGCGTCAACCGGTCCGGTCAGCCCGTCGAATCGTTTCGGATCGAGCAGGTCGATGGCCGACGCCTCGTTCATCGCATCTTCGACCATACCGACCAGCCCCATCTCTCGACCGTCGTCCGGCGAGTATATCCTAGCGATACCTCGGTCTCTCAGATCGCGGATCTCAGTCGGCAGAATCGTCCCTCCACCACCGCCGCAGAGGAAGACGTGGTCGGAGCCGGCCGCATCGAGGATCTGCTTGGTGTGCGTGAACATCTCCACCGCACCGCCCTGATACGAGGTGATGGCGATGGCGTGCGCGTCCTCCTGGATGGCTGCCCGAGCGACCTCGTCAGCGCCCCGGTCGTGACCGAGATGGATGACCTCGCAGCCACGCGACTGGAATATCCTGCGGAATATCCCGATGGCCGCGTCGTGACCATCATAGATGGCAGCAGCCGTTATGATGCGAAGCGGTGATGGCGCGCCGCTGGAGCCGGCCTCACCGGCCTCGGTCACACCCTCAGCCGCTCCGCTGACCATGCTCGGCCGAGTCGCTGGCCTCTCATGAGGCCACCGACGGCCGTTGAACCCCTGAATCCGGACCGGTCACCCAAACACTTGCCTGGATGTGGAATCAGCCGTTCTGACGAGCCGGTCCAAGGCGGATACCATCGGCCGGCCGGCTCGAAGCGCCCTCTGATACGCCGGTGGGCTCAAAGGCCCGGACCCGCACTCGGCCACTCGTGGGTCAGTTCAACATCGCCGAGGTGCTCGAGAGCAACGCACAGGAGATCAGTGTCGTGCTGATCCTGCTGGGCATCATTTTCCTCGTCAACGGCTCCCGTCTGATCGCTCCGGCTCTCGGACTCGCCCTCGGCGCTCTCGCAGGTGTCACCATCAACGCCATCCTGCTGCAGTTCGCCGACCAGCTGCCACTCGAGGAGAATCAGATGCTAGGTGTCTCGATAGCCGTCGGTGCGGTGATCTTCCTCGTCATCCGACGACTGGTCAGTCGGATACACATGCTGATAGGCGGCGTTCTGGGCGCTGCCATCACATCGATCGTCCTGCCGATCGTGGCACCGATGGCTGGCATCGAACTATCCTTCCTGATGAAGGCGATCGTCGTCGACTTCGGGTTCCTCATCGGTACTCGGATGTTGAAGGGAGATGGCGACACATTCGCCATCATGATCAGCAGCGCCATCGGTTCGATCTTCGTGGTGCAGGGCGGCTTGGTGCTGCTCGGCAGGATATCGAACCCGGCCGCGTTCAGTCTGGAGGTGCAGCGGGCCATCGCGATCTTCGTTCTGTTGGCCATCGGCACGGCCGGTCAGATGCGGATGAAGTGGCGGCGTGAAGATACCGAGGACGCCGACGACTGGGACGAATGGGAGGACGAAGACGGGGAAGGGTACGACGAGGAGTACGACGAACCAGCGCCGACCGACCCCTCCCAGCGACCACCGATGCCGCAGCGTGGCGGACATCCCGGATCCGACCAGCCACACGGCGCCAGCCATGGCGGGATGCCAGCGGCTCAGAGGATGCCTGCAAGAAGGGGCGGCAGGCCGATGGAGATGGCCAGCCGACCGCCGGTCGAATTCAGCGACGAATCGTACGCCGACCACGGCCGGCCGCAGCACGCTCGACAACAGGAGGCTGGCGTCGAGGTCCGCCGCCGAGCCGGCGTCCGGCAGTTCTCATTCGATGACTGACCTCGCTCGCCGAATCGGGTTGTGGATGTCCTGCGTCCCCTCGTAGGTGGAGACACTCTCGAGGTTGGCCATGTGGCGCATTATGCGGCATTCGTTGATGATGCCGTTAGCGCAGTGGGGTTGAAACGAGGCAACTGACGCCTCCGTCTGGAGTAGGTGAGCCCTGTCTAGAATCTAACCGATGCAATCGTATCACGCATCCGGAGTGGGCTCACCTTCCAGACTGTGGACGAAGGATGACGAAGGTTGGGCGTCGATTGAAATAGTCCCGGCCCTATGGGCCGAGCATGAGTTCATCGGAGGTCGTTCAGGAGTACGCTCCGAACTTCCAAGCGTGGATAGATGAGTTCCAGGAATGGCAGACCAGGATAGGATTCGACCCCTCGTGGCTCGGCGACTACCGATTCGAGATCAAGTTCGACTGGGACACGGCCGGCGAGACGATAGAATTCGGCGATTTCAAGGGCATGCCGAAGTGGCAGCGGAGGATGCAGATTCCTCAGCAGAGCATCCGCGATGCCATCATCAGCATGATCAGCGTTCAGGGCGACACCGAGTTCGCCAGCGTCGAGCAGCAGCACCATCTGCTGGAGAGCGCACCGACCGAATACGACCGGAAGTCCGCCCTCCGAATCATGTGCGAGGAGCAGCGACACGGCTGGCAGATGGCCTATCTGCTCTGCACCCACTTCGGCGAGCACGGTGTGAGGGAGGCGATGAAGCTGCTCGAGCGCAACAGCGCTGGCAATCCGTATCGCAGTGAGGGCGAGGGCGCCCGACTGCTCGGTTCGTTCAACGAGCCGATCGACAACTGGCTCGATTTCTTCTGCTTCACCCACTTCATCGACCGAGACGGGAAATACCAGTTGAAGATGCTCTCCACCTCTTCATTCAAACCGCTGGCCGCCTCGATGGGTCCGATGTTGAAGGAGGAATCCTTCCACCTCGGGACCGGTGCTAACGGTCTGCGCCGCATAGTCAAAGCCGGAGTGATCCCTTGCAGCGTGCTGCAGAGATACATCAACAAATGGGTCAGCACCGGTCTCGACCTGTTCGGGGTCGACGAGAGCAGCAGCGCCCAGTGGGCCTACGTGTACGGAGTCAAGGGAAGGTTCGACGAGCGTGAGACCGAGGAGCCGGCCGACCGGGAGCATCTGAACGAGGCGAGCCGGATGCTGTACTACCAGGAACTCGCAGATGAGATGCGCCGGATGAACAAGGCCCGCCGTGAAGGTGAGCCTGAGATCGTGATGCCGAGTGACAGGTTCAACAGAGAGATTGGCAAGTGGTCGGACCAGAGATTCATCCTTGACGGGCAGGAGTTCGAGGGAGATGATGATGCGTGGGACGCCTACCTAGCGTCGGTCCTGCCTTCCGCCGAGGATGTCGCGAAACTGCCGGGATACTTCGCCCAGAACTGGATCCAGTACCGCGAGTGGAAGGAGTGAGACGGCTCCGTCCAGATCATCAACGGAGGCTGTTCGATTGCTCCCCTTCGCGATGCTCAACATCGACCGAGGCCGGTTGAAGCCGTTCTTCGAGCGGGTACCGGAACTCTTCCAACTTCACCACCACGGTGATTCCGAGGATGCCGCCGGATACGAGCGGCTTCTGTACCGCGTGCATCGCCCGTTCAGCGGCGAGATGCTCGATACGATCGACGACTGGATGGGCTGCGAGCCGCATCAGCACAGGGGGGAGGAACTGTTCAGGTTGCGTCTGTTCCTTCTAGCGATCCGCTATCCCGATACACTGCTTCTGGAGAGCCTCGATGACGTGCTGGTCTCCGACATTCGTCGCCTCTCCGGCTACCTGCACTTCACCAAACACACCTACTCGATCTGGGATGACGACAGCCGGCGAGGACTAGCGCGACTCGGCTTCGACATCCCGCCCACCAGCGTCGCTGATCCGTTCATCTACGGCGCCTACTGCGCTTCGATAGAACTGCTGAAGGAGCTCGCTCCGTTCTACTCGTTCCTCGAACACGACGTGCCTCGACAGCGCCTGTTCCAAGCCGCCCTGGCGGCCTACGGCCGCGAATCCTGAACATCCCCTGCCACCACCGCCGCCCATCTCAACACCGACCATCCGCGCCTACGCTGGCGACAGGGCTCGAATCCACCCAACCGCGAGCGGGTGACAACGGCTATGGGTCGGAGGCTCGTGCAAGGATGCGTGGATATTCGAACCGTCGCGGTGATCGGCGCGGGGACGATGGGTGCCGGCATCGCGCAGATCTGCGCTCAGGCTGGCTGGAAGACCAACCTGCACGACGCTTTTCCAGAGGGCCTGACGCGCGGGATGTCGTCCATCGAGGCGTTCTGGAACGGTGGCATCGAACGCGGCAGGACGACGCCCGAGCAGAAGGAGGAGTGGTCTCGGAACATCCGTCCCGTCAGCGAGATGGCGGATGCTGTTAGTGAAGCTGATCTGGTCATCGAGGCGGTGCCGGAGCGACGCGACCTGAAGCGGGCGGTGTTCGCCGAGATAGATGCGATGGCACCGTCACACGCTCTGCTCGGCACCAACACGTCCGGGCTGACCATCGGCGACATCGCGGCTGCCACCAGTCGACCTGAACGAGTCATAGGCATGCACTTCTTCAATCCAGTGCCGCTGATGAAGTTACTCGAACTGGTCCGCCATGACGACACCTCGGAAGCGACCGTTGACGATGCCAGAGAGGTCGGCGAGGCGCTGTCCAAGACCACCATCCTGGTCCGCGACGTGCCCGGCTTCGCGACCAGTCGGCTCGGTGTCGTGCTCGGCAACGAGGCGATCCGGATGCTGGCCGACGGAGTGGCCTCGGCGAGTGACATCGACACGGCGATGCGGCTCGGCTACCGGCACCCGATGGGACCTCTGGAACTGTCCGACATGGTCGGCCTCGACGTCCGGCGCGACATCCTCAGGAATCTCGCCGAGGCGTTCGATGACGAGCACTATCTGCCGCATCCGCTGCTCGATTCGCTGGTCGAGGCGGGGGATCTTGGGCGTAAGAGCG
>CAUZSY010000147.1:0-4862 GCA_963582725.1 Candidatus Thalassarchaeaceae archaeon | reverse complement strand
CCTTCGAGGAACTTGATCTCCCGGCTGTCGTTCGCAGCCGTAACCAGAATGTCCGAGATCCTGCCACCCGCCTTGTTCGCTTCGTTGATCAGACTGACCGCTCGATGTATCAGCGGGGTGTCAACGCGGTCGGCGAACATCAGCAGCACATCTTGGAACGCGATGCCCCAAGACAACTGGTCGGACATCTTCTTGATGTCATTATTCAGCGCTCCGTACTCCGAATTGGCCAGGGTCCGAACAGCTATGACCATCGATAGACCACCCTTCCAGTACTCGGCGAGGTCGCGCAGAAAATCCGGGAATTTCGCCTCGCGATCCTTGATCATTCTCATCTGTTTGTCCTTGTATACGGCGCTTGGGAAGACAATCAGCAACAATCCGATACCGAAGAAGTTGACGAAGAGGGTCGGCCGCAGCGAGACCGGACCGATCTCGACCTCTGGGCCGATCCAGAACGACTTGTTGTTCATGTTCTCGGGGATGCCGTCATAGGTCTCGATCTGGATTTCGAATTCGAAGGTGTTGAGGCGTGGGTCGCCTCTATCGACCTCGACGAACAACTCGAAGTATTCCCTGTCCAAATCCTCCGACGGGAAAAGTTCGAGACCTTGGAATCCACACTCCCCGGAGTTGGCGAATCCCTCGTAGCGCGTGATCTCGTTCTTCAAGCCGTTCTCATCGGAGTACATCACCCGAATCCGATATGGTGACGACTCGTCGGCCGTGGCCTCGCAGGTCATCGACATACTGACGGGAGGATGAGCGAGTCCATCGAGATCGCGATCGGAGATGCCAGGGACATCGAACGACTTCGCGGAGCCCGGATAGCTGATCTTCTCCCAATGCTCGGTCCAGATCTCGTAACTCGGCGCATCCTGGGTCAGAGTACACGATTGGTTGTCGGCGTAACTGGGCGGCTGTGGAACTGTCGGGTCGAAGGATTCGGGGCAGGCCAGATTGAGGAACATGGGCATGCTGTTGGCCGGTTGGAATATGAGGTCGGAATTGGTCGCCCAGAAACCCATGCAGGCCATGCCCAACAGAACCGTGATGGTGAGAATGGCCTGAAAGGTCTGCTCCGACTTGTCGTCCTTCGGCAGATCGAGTTCGACGCGGATCTTATCCTTCTTACGGCGCGCCATGCCTCACATCCCCTGTTCCTGAGACATCGACCAGACGATGTAGCTGTAACCCAGATGGATCAATGGCAACATGCCCATGACTATGCCGTACACCATGCCCTCCGAGATCTGGGAGCCGGCACCGGACACCCAGAACATGATGACGAGCATGACGATGAGGAATAGCGGCATTGCGACCGCGACGACGATGTAGGTCTCGGCGAACATCGCGAGCGTCTCCAGGAAGACGCCGAGACGAATCCGATTCTCTCGCATGTAGTGCTCGGCCCGGTTCAGGAAGTACAACTTCAGATTGCCTCCACTCGACAGCGTGCCGACCATGCCTTGGAAGAACTCCGTCACCCACGGTGACGCTGATCTGCCCACCGCATGCTTGACCGCGGTGATGAGATCCATCCCCAGCAGGGTGATGTCCCGGTAGATCATCGCTGCATCGTAGGCGATGTCGCCATAGATCTCCTGGTTCATAGCCAGCGAGCGAAATATCCCGGTCGGCGTCGCGTTTGCAGCCGCCATCGCCGCGGTGTACGATGCGGCATACGGCAAGTACTTCTCCAACGCGTCAGCCCGATCCTTGCGCCTTCGTTCTGCTGCGCTACCGAAGTTCTTGTAGGCGAAGAACGGCACCAGAAAGCCCAGAGTGGCTGCCAATCCGACCTTCCATGATATCGGGAAGACCTTGGTAATGTAATGTGGGCAGCCGTTGCTGGCCAGTTCCTTTCTGACATCACTCTCGTGCCAGTACGCCCAGTCCTGACAGAGAGGAATGGAGAGCGGGTCCTGAATCGCCTCGTACAGAGGAATCGCCACGGTGAACACCAGGAACAGAGCGCCGGCGCAGCCGAGGATGACGGCGATGGTGGAGGTGACCTGAGTCGACTTGTAGACCTCCGGCATGACCCGGATCTCCGCTTGCATCAGTAACTTGCGGAGCTCAATGTCGTTGCGAGCCCGCTCGCGGTAGAATCGGCCTAACAACCGGGTCGATATCCGCTGCCAAGGTGTCAGGACCATGCCCTCGAATTCCGGGCCGGTCTTCTTCGTCGCCACTCGCACTCCTCCGCTCAGGCATCATCGCAGACCGTCGACCCGAGCGAGAATCTCATCCGGGCGGACATAGTACTCCGTGATGATCTGGGCGACCTGATCCGACTTGCGGATGTCGTTCAGAACCATCCAGTCGAGAATCCTCTTACGTGTTCTCAACTCGTTTCGCATCCGCTCCTGACTGTAGTTGATCTTGACCATCACCTTCTCGAGCACGTACGACTTGCCGCTGAAATCGAAGTCGTCGCGGCCCGGATCCCACTTGAACACCTCATTTGTGATGACTTCCTGACTGTGCGGGTCGACCCCGACGATCTCGACCAGTTGCTTGGTCCGTCGGACACGGCGGCCGTTTATCCTGGTCTGCATCTGGATGACGACCGCTTCCAGCGCCGGCAGCAGAACCCTGGGGATGTCGATCGGCTTGTTCTCGAGCCGGTGCACGAGGGCAGAGACCGAGTCGGCGTGAACGGTGGAGTAGGAACAGTGACCAGTGGCCATCGCCTGGAACAGGACATAAGCTTCAGCGCCCCGGATCTCACCGACGATGATGTACTCCGGTCGTTCCCGCAGGGAGGCTTTGAGCAGTTCGAACTCGGTTATCTCACCCTCGCTCGACTCACCGCCGAAGCCCTGTCGGGTCAGACCGGCGATCCAGTTCGGCTGCGGGATGTTGACCTCGCGGGTCGACTCGATGCTGACGATCTTCATCTGCCACGGGATGAACAGACACATCGCGTTCAGGGTAGTCGTCTTGCCTGAAGCCGTACCGCCGACGAACAACATCGAGACGCCTTGCTGGAAAGCGATCCACATGTAGGCGACCATCAGGCTGGTCATGGTCCGGAAAGCGACGATGTCACAAGGGCTGAAAGGATCCTCACGGAACCGGCGGATGCAGAAGGCGGAACCCCTGGTCGAGATCTCGTGGCCCAGTTTCATGACGATTCTGGAGCCGTCCATCAAGGTGGCGTCCAGCAGTGGTTCTGCGACCGAGATGTGCTTGCCGCAACGCTGGGCCAGTTTGATGACGAATGACTCCAATTCTTCATCGTCCGGCCAGGCGATGGTCGTCTCGACCGATTCGAACTTCCGGTGATAGGCGAAGATCGGGATGCCGGTGCCATCCATCGATATGTCCTCCACGTTGGCGTCGTGCATCAGCACGTCCATCCGGTCGTAACCGATCAGGTCGCGCCGGATGTAGTAGAACACCTTCGACCGCGACTTCTTCTTGACACGCATTCGATATGACTTGATTATCTGGTCCATCGCTGCTCTGAGATATGCGATCGGATCGGCGTCGATCTCCAGGATGTCAGCGTTCAGGGACTGCACGAAGATGTCCATGATCTCCGTTTTGACTCGGTCCTCCTCCTTGGTCAATGGAGGCTCGATGACCTGATAGAGGATGTTCAGCGTTCTCAGGTCCCGTACGATCCTCGCGAAGGCGTGCGGAGGGGCGACAGGGTACTTGTCGAGTTCCTCGTATTGGGGTTTCTGCTGCCGTTGCTGCCGCTGGCCCTTTTTCCGACCCTTGCCCTTCCTCGCCAAGTTGACACCCCGAGCCGGATTCGGGACGCCGCGTGGCTCGGAATAACCTTTGGCCATCATCTGAGGTCGATTCGCTGCTCCAGAAGCACTTCACAGGACGCCCGAAAGGCATCGATATCGCTGTCATTGACCATATTCAGGTCGGCCTCGGCGATCAGTTCCTGCAGACCCCATGCGCGTTCGCGCGCTTCGCGGGCGGCCCTGCCGCTGACCGACGCGTCCTCGCCGCGCTGCCGATCGGCCTGCCGAGCGTCGCGCCGAGCCGCTGGCGCGTCGATTCCGAGCGTAGTCGGCGGCGCCTCGGACAGTTGGGTCAGCCGGACGAGTTCAGCGGCCGTGCGCATGCCGTCGATGACCACGATGAGGTTCGATTCGAGCGCCGCCTCGATGCGCGGCCAGAGCCGGTCGACGACAGCCCCTTCGCCTTCATCGCGGCGCATATCGATGGCCGCGGCGGCGATGTTCTCCGGCGTCCCCGCCAGACCGCGCGCTACCACCTCCTCGCGGACCATGTCGCCGAGCGCCAGCACCGGCACGCCGCGAGCCTCAGCGACCTCGCTGAACACACCCTTGCCGGCTCCAGGCATGCCGCAGAGCACCAGCAACTCGCCGACCATCGATGAATGCCCGGCAGCCGGCGACCATCAACCCCGCCGCCATCCTTCGCGAATGGAGCGGGGTGTCTATTCGGGAGGCGATGCTGAGACGCCTCCTCGATTCGCGAACTAAGAGCGAGGCCCGACTCGATAGGTTGGACGAGGTCAGTTCTCGAACGGCGAGTGACCCCACTTGCGGTCGAGCAGCCGCAGGAAAAGGAACGACAGGGCCACCAGCACGCCGCATATCGAGAGGATGCCGCTCAGATCGGTATCGGCTCGATGCTCCAACTCCAGCACCTTCGCCTCGGCGTCGAAGCCGCCCGTCGAGACCTGTTGACTCCAGTTCTCCAGCAGCGCGGTGTCGCCCTGCGACCAGGAGAGCAGGAAGAGAAGGATAAGCGGGATCGAGGTGGCAAGCCAGAAGCGGGCCATGATGCCGGCGTCGAAGATCGCCTTATTGGGTCGTAGTCCCATCAGCCAGGCCGACAGAGTGACGATGTAGATCGAATTCGCCACC
>CAUZSY010000146.1:0-4867 GCA_963582725.1 Candidatus Thalassarchaeaceae archaeon | reverse complement strand
GTTGATGGACGGCGAGACCATCCCGCTGCTGTTCACCGCCGACGAGGCGTGCATGCCGTGGTCGATGCTGACGACCAGCGATGGCCGACAGACGCAACTGCTGCATCTGAAGGAGATCGAGGCCGGCGGTCAGGCGAGTTTCCAACTCGGCTGGATCGATTCGGTGCAGGCACCGGCCGGCGGCACTATCAACGGCTCGTTCGGCTGTGGTGACGGAGCCGGTCGAGCCGTGACGCTCGACTGGCATCTGGTGTCGCACCGGATAACGACGACCGAGTGGAGCGGCGAGATCCATTGGCAGCGGCCCACCTCGCTGGAGGTGCCACTATCGTTCGAAGGCGATGGTGCGCGCGTCTACGACATCGTCATCGAGGGTCCGCTGGAGCGCATCGCCTCGACACCGGTGCAGCAGACCTTGAGCAACGGCTCGACCATTTCCATCGAGGTCTCGCCGAACGGACTGCTGGTCCGGGGCATGCTGGCCGATGGCGAGGTGGTGCTGGTCGATGAAGCGGGCATCGAGCGCCGTATCAGCCTGAACACCGTCGCGGTGGAGGACGAACCGGAGGACGCCTACTCGTGGTTCCGCCAACCGGTCAACGCCGTGACCCTGCTACTGTTGCTGCTGGCGCTCACCGTCCTGACAAGCGGCGAGCGTCGCCGGCCCTCCGGAGGGAATGAGTCGGTCCGCCCGGCCGACCCGCATCCGCTCTCGTATGAGTCGCTGCTCGGCGACAGCGAGGTCGAATCGTTCGACCGCCAGCATCTGCAGGCGTCCTTCTCGACCATCGCCGACCCGTTCGCCGATTCCGACCCTTTCCCCGCCACCTCCCCGTCCGTTCCTTCCCTCATCGACCCACCTTCGGAATCCGACCGCGGCGTAGAACCGGAGACGGCAGCAACGGCGCCTGCCACTACACAGCCACGCCTGATGCACGACCCGAGCCTCGCGGCCTTCGAGGATCGAGAATAGCCTCTGCCAGCCTGCCGCACGGATCATCGGTGTCAGTCGGAACGACTCGGCAGAGTGTCGAGCGGCACGATGAGATCAGCTCCGTCGTTGCGAGCATCGTTGACCCGCTTCGAGACCGCGAACGAGTCTATCATGACGGCGCAGTCGTGGATGCGCTCGGGCTCCAGGATCTCATCGACCTCTGACTTGCTGGTGTCGCCATCGAGCCATCCCCCCCGGTCGTTCGGCGCGATCAGCGCCGGCATCCTGTCATGCACGGACGATAGGTTGTCCGCTGCCGCCGCGGTGATGATGGCGAACGACTCGACGAAAGCCCCCTCGGCCGCCGTCCAGAGACTGTGCACGCCTGCGAAGGTGAGCGGCGCATCGTCGAGCGAATGGAACCAGAACGGCGACTTGCCGGCCGGGGTCGACAGCCATTCGTACCAGCCTAACGCCGGCACCAGACAGCGGTGTCGACGCAGCGCGGTGCTGAACATCCGCTTCTCCCGGATGCCTTCCGAGCGAGCGTTGATCGGCTGTGGTCTCGCATCCAGACCCTTCGCCCAATGCGGCAGGAATCCCCAGCGCATCAGCCTGACATGTCGCGATTCCCCGACCCCGGCCTGACCGCTCTCCGCGCCGACGATGATCGGCACCCAGTCGGTCGGCGCTATGTTCCACGACGCCGCCGGCGTCAGCACATCGGCCAGCGGTGACGCGTCGAGGTGGGCGGCGACCTCGTCTGCCGCGGTGCCGAGCGCGAATCTGCCGCACATGCCCGTCCGAGCGGGCTCCGGCTCAAAGGGTCGGCGGCCATCCCCCGTGACCCGTTCACTTTCAGTTCGACCTCTTGTGGAACGTCCCTCCCATCACCTGCACACCGGCGCGTCCATCGCCGGCGAAACGCTCGCCACCTCTCCCGTTCACCTGCCCCTGCACCTGCGGCCGAGCGCTGCTCCGGCCGCCGTTCACTTTCAGTTCTCCAGGCACCTCCCTGTCGTCCATTGAAGTGTCGACACGCCGAACCCATGCACTCGGTGATGCTGTGGTCGGGGTGGCTTGGAGCGATGCGCAGCTGGCCCGGTCGCTGCCGCAGCCGGAGTGCGGCCGCCTGATGCTGTTCGATCAAGCGGCCAGAGAGATGCATCCGACGCTGCTGCGGATGGTCGCCGGCGAACTGGCGACCGGCCGACCGGTGCATTGGATCGATGGCTCCTGCCGATTCGAGCCGACGCCGTTGATGCCGCTGCTGCACTGGCGCGGGGTCCGGCCACGCGAAGCGCTGGCCGACCTGCATGTCTGCCGCGGCTTCACGGCGCACCAGCTGGCGGCCCAGATCATTCGTCTGGCAGACGAGGCGGCGCGCTCCTCACCGCCCGAGCGGATGGTCGCCGGGCGACTGGTCGTCGTCAGCGACCTGCCACGGATGTTCGTCGACCCTCAGGTGCATCGTTCGGAAGGCAGGGCGATGCTGCGACAAGCGATGCTCGGACTGCGACTGGTCGCCTGCCGCGGCCGGCTCCTCGTCATAGCGACCTGCAGTCGCGACCTGCAGCCGGCGCTGCCGGATTCGATGCACCGAGAGGCGCGAGCCCTGGCGGACGAGATCATCAGGTCGACGCCGGGTCCGGTCAGTCGCCGCCGTCACCCGGCCGGCGTCGCCCTGCGACTGCATCACGATCGGCTGCACCTGACCGTGGACTGGGTGCCACTGCCGTGGCAGCAGTCGTCGCTGCTCGACTTCGAGCGAGGTCACGTCCACATGTCCATGCTGACCTGCCGGGACGAACCCGCCTCGATCCGCGCGTCCGACCATCCGAACGGCGACAACACGGCGGACACCGCCCGGACGGCCAGCGGCGCGTAGTGGGCGACGTCACCGGCCTGACCTCGGACGCTGTCGCATCCGGCCGCTATCTCGGAGCGCAGGCGGACGCGGTCGATCAGGTCGCGGCGGCGCCATCCGACGACCGCGAAACGCACCTTGTGTCCTGGTGGTATCCGGCGCTCGAGGCTGGCGGCCCGGCGCAGCGCGGCGGTTGTCAAGTTGGCCACTCTGGTGTCTTCGACCTCGCGTCGGACCCGCCTCGCGACGATCAGGTCCAGCAGTGGCACCCGACCCGACGAGAGCAGTTCCAACTGTTCGTGCAGGTGCTCGACGACCGCCGTCTGCGCTTCTTCATCAGGGCTCTCTCGCAGCAGCTCGAGTGATTGCTGCTGCAGGCGCCGCACCCAGTCACAGGTCGAGTGCTGTCGTGATTCCACGCCGCGTATCTTCCACCCTCCGGCCCCGATTCCGAAGTACTTGGTCAGCGCACCGCTTCCGTTCGTCCGATTTGGAACGAACGCGATCCAGTCATAGGTCTCCTCGATGTCGATCGGCACGCCGACACGCGCCTCTATGCGCCTCACCAGCCGCCCCATCGACCGGGCGCGCTGATCGGCGTCGCGCGCCTCGCGGTCCTTCAGCCAGAGCGAGTCGACGATGGCGTGCAGCGCCTCCCACCCCTCTCGCTGCGCCTCTTCCATCGCCTGCAGGAGGATCTCACGCGACCAGGCGCATATCGCCTCGTGGCATTCGATGCGGCCGAAACGGGCGTTCTTGTAGCCGGTGTATCCGAAACAGGTTACGAGGATCCATTTCAGCAGGTTCTGCCGCCGATCGAACCCATCCCCCTTCCGCATCCGCCAGCCCTTCAGGATCTGCCTCCTCCGGATCACCGGCGCGACGACCCTGCCGAGGAATCCATGTCGTCTCGTGCAGGTGTGCAGTGCCAGCCCCGGCACCTGCAGCCGAAGCGATTCGTCGGACCCCCGACGGCGCTGTACCTCGGCTGCCGCTCGCCCGACGTCGAGCGGCAGCCGGCCATCATCGCATCGCCCCCCATCGGCATCCTCCGCTGGGTCGCAGCAGCTGCAGCCCATTGTCTCGGGGCTGATGTTGCGGGTCGCGATGATGCTCGGGAAGAGACTCGCGAAGTCGATCTCGACGACATCTCGATGGACGCCCACGGACGGTTCCAGATAGAGCCCTCCGCGGTCGGCCCGGAGCAGTTCCAGTCCGGTCTTCATGTCCTCGGGCCGGTTCTTCTTCCACGGCACGAGCACTCCGTCGTCCATCGCCTGACGCATCTGCATGGCGGAGATCGCTGAACCGGGTGACAGGCGGGAGAGGTCCTGAGCGGACAGTCCGGACAGTCGGGCCAGTTCGAGAAGCCCCTCAAGGCCACCTTCACGGACGAGGAACGAACCGCGTACATCGATGTGGATCCTTCCCTCCAGAGCGTGATACGCCTCCTTGCGGATCAGTCTGCCATAACTCCACGCCGTCCTAGCCGTCGTCCTAGGCCGGGCGTCATGGTCGCTGCGACCGAGCACCAGCGGCACCTTGGCGACAGCCGACAGTCGGTGCAGCGCCGGCAGATCGATGATGTCGCCGCCCTCCGTCATGATGACATCCGCATCGACGGTTCGGATCGCGTCGTTCAGCGCAACCATCATCACCGCCGGTTCGGCCCTCTCGATGATGATCGGAGTCCCGGCCGGCGCATCGCTGCCGAGCCGTGGCAGCGGCTCGATGGTGATGCGCTCGATCGGCGCCACGGCCGTCCTGTGGCCGTGCTCGTCATCGCACTCGACATGCAGCGAACAGACTCGGAGCGGCGGCATCCGCCAGTCGACGTCGCATCGTGCATCGAGCGGCTGCAACTCGCCCGCCGAGAGGCGGACCCGGCCGAACGGGTGGGTGCCGAGGTCGGACAGGAAGCGCTGGGTGAATCGAGGATCGACCGAGTAGAGCGACAGTCGACCCCAGCCGCCGCTGCCGTCGATCGCCTCGGCCAGTCTGGCGAGGCGGCTCGGCCGAGCCGAACGGATCGCCAGGACGACGCTCTGCCGCGCGTCCTCCAGATC
>CAUZSY010000145.1:0-4872 GCA_963582725.1 Candidatus Thalassarchaeaceae archaeon | reverse complement strand
GCCGGATGTCTGCTTCATCGTCTGTCCGCTCGGCCGGCGCCTCGACCGTCATCGGCTTGGCGTCGACCTCGAACTTGACGCCGATATTATCGAACAGTTCGGATGGGTCGCCACCACTCTGCAGGATTTTGCCGAGTGCCTTCGCCATCTCCTCGAGATTCTGCTTGGCGTCGATTCTGATTGCGTCCTCCGGCAGGTTGTCGAGGTCGATTCCCAGATCCTCGAACTGCTGCCGGACCTGGCGCAGCAACTGGTCCATCTGGCTCCGGTCGATGGGGATGCCCATCTGCTTGAACATCTCGATCATCTGCGTGAGGACAGCCTCCTCCCAGTCACTGCCACTCATGTTCTTCGAGCCTCCCCGTTCCAACTATACAACCCGCGGTTGTTTAGTGAGAGCAGCCCGCCCTATATCAAACCTCGGACTACGAATCGAATCGGGTCTCGCTGCCTACCGTGAGGGGCCAATTCCCTCGTATCGATTCTCAACTGACGGCCCGACAATCGCAATTGGACTCGGGAAAGAATCAGTCTCGCTTGAACGACACCCAGCACGGTTGCTCGGATGGTGAGCCTCGCTCGCTCGGTCATGTCCGTTATGACTGAACGAGATGAGGGGAGTGGAGTCAGTGGGTACAGCGAGCGGTTGAAGGGGGAGGCGCGGCTCGCCGCACCGTCATGCATCGTCCCGAGCACGAACGCATCCTGCAGGACACCGAGCGGACGAGCGGCCGCGAGGCGCTGCGCAACAACATCACCGCGGCGGTCGCGCTGGCAGACGCGATCCGCTCGACTTTGGGTCCTCGTGGCTTGGACAAGATGCTGGTCGCGGCCGACGGCAAGGTCGAGGTGACGAATGACGGCGTCACCGTTCTCGAAGCGGCGAAGGTCGAGCATCCGACCGCGAAGATGCTGATATCTACCAGCAGTGCCCAGGACGACGTCGCGCACGACGGCACCACGAGCACCATCCTGCTGATGGCGGAGATGCTGGTGAACGGTCTGGAGTGGATCGACAGAGGCGTTCATCCGGTGGTCATCCAGAACGGCTACCGGTTGGCGTCGGAGTGGTCCCGAGAAGCGCTCGACGACCTGTCACGGCCGGCGACCGACCGGGCGACCCAGCAGCGTGTCGTCATGACCAGTCTCGCTGGCAAGACCAACGAGACCGCCCGGGCGCTGCTCTCCAGTCTCGCCGTCGAAGCGGCGCACGCGGTGGCCGAAGTCAGCGGTGTTGGCAACGGTGAAGGAACAGGCGGTGTGGCCGAGTCGGATGGTGGAAGCCTGAAGACTGCCGATCCGGCACACGTCAAGCGCATCGGCGCACGCGGCGGAAGCGCCTCAGACAGTCACCTCGTCAACGGGCTGATGCTGGCCAAGCGGCGCCTCGACAAGCGGACGCCAGCCACCGGCGGTAAGGGCAGGATCATGCTGCTCGACGGCGGAATCTCACCGCGCTCACCGGCCATCGGCGCACGCATCAAGGTCACCGACCCGGGGGCCCTGGCTCGCTTCCTCGCCAAGGAGAGAGGGGACATGCAGCAGCGAGTCGACGCCGTTGCGGCGCTCGACTGCGACCTGCTGGTGGTCCGCGACGGCATCGATGACGACGCCATCTCGATGCTGCGAGAAGCGGGCATCGTCACCTATCGGCGGGTCGAGCGGGACGACCTCGACCTGCTGGCCCGAGCCACCGGTGCGTCTCTCGTACGGGATCCGCTGCGCGCGACTGAAGCAGACCTCGGCGACTATGAGAGTCGCAGCGAGTCGAAGATCGACGACATCGAGCATGTAACCATTCTCGGCTCGAAGGCGGCTGGCCAGACGCTGCTGATGCGCGGCTCGACCGAGACCCTGATCTCGGAGATGCAGCGCAGCTTCGAGGATGCGATCGGCGTCGCCTGCGGTCTCATCGAGGAGCCGCGGATCGTTCCGGGTGGCGGCGCCACCTGGATAGCCCTCGCCCGTAACCTGCGCCGGCGCGCACCCGAGGCCTCCGGCCGCGAGCAACTGGCCGTCGAAGCGTATGCGGCGGCGCTCGAAGTCATCCCGCGGGTGCTGGCCGAGAACGCCGGTCTAGACCCGTTGGAGATGCTGCTGGCGACCTCGGCGAAGCAGTCGGCCGAGCAAGACGGCTGGCTCGGACTCGACCTCGACGCGCGCACCTCGGCCGACATGGCGGCGGCCGGCGTCATCGAACCGATCCGCATCGCCCGGCAGGCGCTCGCAGGCGCCACCGAGTCGGCCATCAGCGTCCTGCGCATCGACGATGTGCTATGGGCTCAGCAGGACGCGCAGGAACCCGACTGGAACACCGACGCCGACCCCGACGACTGACGCCGCTAAGGCGGTCAATGAACCGCCGGTCACCGTGAATGGCGGCGCCAGAAACCGGTCGGTCGCCATCCAGAGCATCACGGTCGGGTGGCATCCGGGGCCTCGGTGGCCGACAGATTGGCGAGCATGTCATCGACCATGTCACGCAGGTCGAATCGCGGCGACCAGCCCCACTCGGTCCGAGCCACCGAATCGTCGACGGAGTCCGGCCAGGAATCGGCGTAGGTCTGCCGGACGTCGGGCTCGAAGTCGCAGACGAAGCCGTCGACGCGCGCCGCGATCGCCTGCGCCAACTCGCCGGCCGAGAAGGACGGTCCCGCCACATTGTAGCCACCGCGCCAGCCCGACAGCGACTCTGCAGGCGCGTCCATCAACTCCAGCGTCGCGCGGATCGCATCGTCCATGTACATCATCGGCAGGCGCGTTTCGGCGCTGACGAAGCAGGTGTAGGAGCGATGCCGGAGAGCGGCTCGGAAGATGTCGACGGCGTAGTCCGTGGTGCCGCCACCGGGCTCTGTCCGCCACGAGACGAGTCCCGGATAACGTATGCCTCGGACATCGACTCCGTACACATCGTGGTAATATGACGCCAACAGCTCCCCGGTCACCTTCGTCACCCCGTACATGGTGGTCGGATGCAGCGCTGCGTCCTGATTCGCGATGGTCGGACAGTCCGGCCCGAAGACCGCTATCGAAGAAGGAGCGAACACCCGCAGCCCATGCGCGCGGGCGACCTCCAGCACGTTCACGAGACCGCCGATGTTGACCCGCTGGCAGAGCACCGGGTCCTTCTCGCCGGTCGCCGACAGCAGCGCCGCTAGATGATAGATGACGCCGATCCGGTAGGTCTCGACCGTCGCCTCCAGCGCCTCGCGGTCGAGCACGTCAACGGCGGTGAATATGAACGACTCCGACCAGCCTGTGTCGGGTTCGTGCAGATCGCTGGAGACGACCGATTTCATACCGTGTCGCTGGCGCAGCGCGGCGACCAGTTCTGTGCCTATCTGACCGGACGCGCCGGTGACCAGGATCTTGCCGGCGCCGGCACCGGTCGGTCGACCCTCTGCAACTCCGCGCATGCAGCGACCATCCCGATTCGCTACTTCAACGATGGGGGCTTCTCGGCCACCGTCGACGGACCTCCAACCTCGGTAACCTTGATAGGCGACGCATTGGGGCTTCGGACCCCGTTGGTTGCATGAAGTATGTCTTCGTCACCGGGGGAGTCCTCAGCGGCATCGGCAAAGGCGTCACAGCCAGCAGCGTCGGCGTGCTGCTGAAATCGATGGGGCTTCGCGTCACTGCGATCAAGATCGACCCTTATCTGAACAGCGACGCCGGCACGATGAGCCCGTTCGAGCACGGCGAGGTCTTCGTGCTCGACGATGGCGGCGAGGCCGACCTCGATCTCGGCAACTACGAGCGCTTCCTCGACATCCGCCTCGGCCGCGCCAACAATCTGACTACAGGCAAGGTGTACAGCGCGGTCATCGAGCGTGAACGGAGGGGTGATTATCTGGGAAAGACAGTGCAGGTGGTGCCGCACATCACGGATGAGATACAGGAGCAGATCGAGCAGGTCGCGGCGACTCCGTCCGATGGCAGCGGCGAGACGCCAGATCTCTGCGTCATCGAATTGGGCGGTACTGTCGGTGACATCGAATCGGCGCCCTTCATCGAGGCGTTGAGGCAGTTCCAGTTCAGGGTCGGCAGAGATAACATCTGCTTCATTCACGTCAGCCTGGTGCCTGTCATCGGGGTGGTCGGCGAACAGAAGACGAAACCGACTCAGAACACCGTAAAGGAGCTGCGCGCCGCCGGCATCACCCCCGACTTCCTGGTCTGTCGCTCGTCCGAGCCGCTGCTGCCCGAGGTGCGTGAGAAACTCTCGTCGTTCTGCCATGTCGACGCATCGCACGTCTTCAGCGCCCACGACGTGTCGAACATCTACCACGTGGCGCTGATGATGGATGGTGAAGGCGCTTCGGAGATGATCGCCGCGCGGCTCGGCATCGAGGTGCCGAAGAAGCGGCCTCTGCTCGAGGACTGGCGCGCTCTGGCAGCCCGCGTCGATGGGCTGTCGAAGCAGGTGCGCATCGCGATGGTCGGCAAGTACACCGGCCTTTCCGACTCGTATCTGAGCGTCATCAAGGCGCTGCAGCACGCCGGCTTCAATCAGGGCGCGAGAATCGAGATCGACTGGATCGAGGCCGAGTGTCTGGAGCCGGAATGTGTTGACGCCGACCCGGAGAGGCACGCCGAGGCGTGGCGGCTGCTCGACGAGGCGGACGGCATCCTGGTGCCGGGCGGCTTCGGCACGCGCGGCATCGAGGGCAAGATCCTCGCCGCCAAGCACGCCCGCGAGAGCGGCACGCCGTATCTCGGAATCTGCCTCGGCCTACAGGTCGCGACCATCGAGTTCGCCCGCAACGTGCTCGGTCTCGACGGCGCCAACAGCACCGAGTTCGACGAGAAGACGCCGCACCCGGCGATCATCTTCATGCCCGAGGGCAGCAAGACGCACATGGGCGCGAC
>CAUZSY010000144.1:0-4902 GCA_963582725.1 Candidatus Thalassarchaeaceae archaeon | reverse complement strand
AAGGGGATACTGAGGAGTCGGTCGAGGATCTCTTTGAGAGTGAGGTGGGCGAATATCGAACAGAATCCAACGCCGGCGACTCCTACGATGATCTTCAGGCCGATCATCAGACCCTCGCCGAGTCACCGGAGGCGACTGAGGACCGGTCCGATGAGGCGCGATCCGAAAAGGAAGATGTCGAAGACTGCTGATTGCCAGCAGAGTGGTCGTGACCGGCCCGGCCGTCAGCGTTAAAGACGCGAGGCAGGTCGCCGGCCCGTTCAACATGAGTGAAGGGCCGGACGACTTCAAGCTCGAACAGTTCGAACGACTGTGGCGAGGCTGGTCTCCTAAGGGTGAGAATCGGACCAAGTCGCTCAAGTTCCGACACTATATGCGACAACATGTGATGCAGGCTCTTCCGAAGAAGCGGAAGGTCGGCAACAAGGCTCGCTTCCTGACCAAGGATAACTGTCGGAAGTACTGGATGGGCGAATTGCAAGCAGAGATAGCCGAAGCCGAGAACTTCTGAGCAGGGATTCAGAATGTCACCGATGACCTTTCAGGATTGGCATCTTCCTCAGCCGATGCTGCAAGCGATAGAGGCGGCTGGCTGGCACGAGCCGACCGAAATCCAGAGAGAGGCGATTCCCGGCGCCCGAGCGGGTCGCGACATCATCGCTCAGGCACGAACAGGATCTGGTAAGACCGGTGCTTTTGCGATCCCGATCATCGAGAAGGTCGAAGCGAAAGGTGAACCGCAAGCCATAGTCCTCTGTCCGACTCGCGAACTGGCGACCCAGGTGGCGAAGGAATTCGTCTGGTTGCAGGGCGAATCCGGATTATCCATCCTCGCAGTGTATGGTGGCACTGACATCGAGAAGCAAGCCAAGCGACTTGACTCCGGTCAGGACATCATCGTCGGCACACCGGGCCGGGTCATCGACATGACGAAGCGCGGTCATCTCAATCTGTCATCGATCGAGATCCTCTGCCTAGATGAGGCTGATCGTATGCTAGACATGGGTTTCTGGCCGGACATCGCCTGGGTCGTAGAGAACATGACGGCGCGCCGGCAGACTCTGATGTACAGCGCCACATTCCCGCAGGAGATCATCGATGCGGCGCAGGAATTCACCAACGACCCAGAGCATGTGATGTCGGACGAGCTAGATGTCGAGGTCCCAGAGATCGACCAGGCTTGGATCAAGGTCGGGCGGGCCAACAAGTTGTGGGCCCTCGGACGGCTGCTCGTACGGATGGACGAAGACGATCAGATGCTGGTCTTCTGCAACACCAAGCGGATGGTCGACATGCTGATCGAAAGGCTGAGCAAGCATCGGTTCGATGCTGTCGGACTGCACGGGGACATGAGTCAGAACGCCCGTGAGAGGGTGATGCAAAAGTACAGGGATAGAAGCATCGATGTCCTTATCGCGACTGATGTCGCAGCTCGTGGTCTCGATGTCACCAGTGTGACCGTGGTCGTAAACTACGACATCCCGATCGATGTCGAGTCGTACGTCCACCGCATCGGTCGGACCGGCCGAATGGGCAGGCACGGCACCGCCTGGTCCTTTGCCAGCGGCTCTGATCTGGAGATGCTCGAACGGATTCAGGCGACTTGGAACATGGTCATCGAGCAGCGCGACACGCCGGAACTACCAAACGATGTCGACCGAGACCCTGTCAGACAGCGGATCGACTGGGACGAACTGAGCGACCCGTTCGGGATGATCGAGATCACCATAGCGGGTGGGCAGGAACGATTCGGCTCGCCGCGCAGACTGTCGGATTGGATCGCCAAAGAAGCTAAGGTGCCGGATATAGCGATCGGCGAGATTAGACTCGGGGCTGAGAACAGCACGGTGCAGATTGACAACCAGAGGGCTCGTGCGGTGCTGGAGATCGTCAGACGCCGTAAGTTCGATGGCGAGCAGGTGGAAATCCTGACCGAGATATGAACGGTCCCTTCCACGACCTCTCTGGCTACAGTTCGACGAGATCTGACCGTTCAATCCTCTTCGTCTGACCAGCGGGTCTCGAGTCTGAGCAATGGTGCAATCATCAGTACGAAGGACAGCAGCGCGCCACGCCAGACCCTGCCGGCGGAGTCTCTGGCGGCATCGATGATGTTGCTGCATCTGGTCGTGTAATCACTGCCACAGCCGGCGGCCAGCGCCTGCGTGTCAGCATAGGATTGACTGGTCACGATGATGACCATCCAGACGGCCATGGTCGCACCCATCGCGACTATGGGCAGCCGCCTGGAGGAACTGCCGTTCTCTGTCTTGACAAGTGAGGTCGGCTCGACCGAACGAACCGAGATGCCTCGGAAATCAGGCAGGCGTTTCCAGAATCGGGCTACTGCTCGCTGACCGCCTGATAATCTGAACCAGATGGTCCAGCCGACGACCAGAGCGATCAGGAAGCCATAACTCAGGATGAATTCGTGGAACCGCCATAGTGGTGCGTCACAGCCCCACAGACCTGCCGAATCAGCACAGCCCCGAACGGCCAGCGGATGCAGGACCAGCAATCTGCACATGTTCAGGGTCAGGATGATGGCAGCGGCGATGCCCACATGCCTCATCTTGTCACGCAATCGAAGGCCCGGAGTGAGCAGAATCATCGCACCGAGGAAGACGATCTCGTGCACGCCAGCACACTCGTCGGATACATAGAGCGGGATATGTCCGTCGTAGAAGGTAGGATGGATCAGATCGACCTGGGTCAGGACGCCGGAAGAGTGCTGTACCAACTCGGCCGAGCCCGGCCAGAAGAGATTGCTGAGAGAGGTCCAGATCCAGGCTTCCAACAATTGGAGCGGAAGCAATGTGTTGGCGGGTTTGACCAACCATCTGTAGATTATCTCGACGAAGATCAGAGTGGCGACCAGCAATACGACGGCAGCGACCATCCTGAGGAATTCAGGCAGTGGGATGTCATCATCCTCAGTCATGCTGTCATGACCGACGGACGACTCGGCCATGTAATCCCGTCACCTCCGCACTCGCATGAACCTTCTCTGACAGGATATCTTCGTCACCATCGGACGACGAGGTGGCTGCTCAGCCGCCGCGGAGGACTCGACCACCTCAACCTCTCCCACCGCGCCGGCTGCTTCGGGACTGATTCGATCGGTGAACGATTCCTCCGTCGCGTTCAAGCGCACGACGACCGACGACGACTCATGGCGGCTGAGTCACTGCGGCTGGACCTGCTCGGATTCGGCTGTCCGATACCGGTGCGTGAGACCAGACGGGCCCTGCGCGACCTGCCGAACGGCGCGATGCTTCAGGTCATCACGGATGATATCGACAGTCTGCACGACATTCCAGCCCTGCTGACTCGTCTGGACTTCACTCTGCTCAGCATAGAAGAGGAGGCCGGTGAATACACCTTCAACATCCTGAAATCAGCGGTTCCGAGTGCTGATGCTGCAGAGCGAGACGGGGCAGAGACTCAATAGGGGGCCTCTGGAGGCGAGGGCATGAATCGCGAATCGGCCGCATTGGTGGAGCAGCGGGACGTGCCAGCCGACGCTCGTCTGCCAACCAAGCACGGTGAGTTCCGAATTCGTGTGTTTCATGAGCGACTGACCGGTCGCGATCATGTCGCGCTGAGCCTCGGTGACATGGATGGACCAGATCCGGTGCTGGTCAGGATGCACTCGGAGTGTCTGACTGGAGACGCCTTCGGATCGACGCGATGTGACTGTGGTCCGCAGCTCGACGCAGCCCTGGAGAGCATCAGAGATCTCGGCTGGGGTTGTCTGCTCTACCTGAGGCAGGAGGGGCGGGGCATCGGTCTGCACGCGAAGATCCAAGCGTACAACCTGCAAGACCATGGTGCTGACACCTTGGACGCCAATCTCATGCTGGGCCTGCCTGGAGATGCGCGTGACTATCGCATTGCATCAAAGATGCTGGCCGCGATCGGCATCTCGCGTGTCTGCCTGCTGACGAATAATCCAGACAAGGTCGGACAGTTACAGGGTCTGGGCATCGACGTGGTGGAGAGAATGCCGCTGATAGCTGGTGTGGGTGAGGAGAATCGCCAGTATCTCGAGACCAAGGCAGAGCGCATGGGCCACCGCATGACGCCCGATGAACTGAACCCTGACTGATAGAACCGGTCGGTACTCCTGAGCGAGTCGCTTGAATCGCCCCGCTGCAGCGTCTGTTCCTCCGGTGCACCATGAATCGTTACTCGACGATAAATCGAACGCGAGGTCGAACGCGAGGCACGAATCATCGTGGCGTTCGGGTGAGGTCACGGCCCCATCGGTGACGAAGCGACGAGAAGAACCGATGGGGCCGTGACCGGGAGTTGAACCCGGACTAGCAGGACCACAACCTACTGTGCTGACCACTACACTACCACAGCCATTGGCGCGACCGCACCACCGAGGGGGTCCTTATGAAGCGTTCCTGATGGACTGCGCCCGAGGCACCAACGGATTCAAGGGGCTGCGAGGATGGCCGGTGACTGTGCGAGTGGTCTGCGGCTGCCTCTGCCTTTGCGGACTGCTGATGTTCGCCTCCCTACCAGCCCTCATGCAACCGGTCGCCGCCGACACGGTGATCCGCTCGGAAACGGTCGATCTGCTGCCCGCTGGGGCCTTCGAGGATGATTCGCTCTGGACCGTCTCGGCGGAACGCGGCTACACTGGCGATTCGGCTGACATGACTTCGGTCCAGATCGTCGCCGGTGAACTGACGATATCCCACTCCAGACCGGAGAGTCATCTCGATTCGACGGTCTGGTCGAGTTATTCTGATACCGGCTCATCGATGAGCCTGAACGCTCCCGACGGCGCCTACAACCAATCCTCCGGACCGGAGATAATGGTCAGTGGATTCGACTTCTCTGATGTCTCTCAGAACGCACTCAGGAACGTTTCTCTGGTGGTCGCCTATG
>CAUZSY010000143.1:0-4934 GCA_963582725.1 Candidatus Thalassarchaeaceae archaeon | reverse complement strand
CTCTCACGCCGATCGAATGGATGGTCGCCATCGACCCGTCGAGCCTGACTGCCGGAAACCACACCATCGAGGTGCGTGCAGTCGGAGGTGAATCGCACAGTCTGCCGCTGGTCATCGAGGTTCAGGGAATCGGCGCCGAGCAGGTCGGCGGCTCCTTCGGTCTCATCCTGGCTGTCGTCGGTCTCGTCCTGCTCGTCGTGCTCATCACAACCTTCCTCGTCATCCGTCGAGCCGATATGCAGGGTGGGGTGGGCGGAGTCGAGACCGACGACGCCGTGTTTGAGGCGGAGATCATCGAGCAGGCCCTGCCCGACGATCTGATGACCATGACCGTGCCGGAGTTGAAACTGCGGTTGAAGGAACGAGGGCTGCCGGTGTCGGGCCGCAAGGCGGACCTCATCGAGCGCCTCGAAGGCTGATTCATCTCGCGATGTCGGCAGTTGATGCATCCAGCCATGCCGGGCGAGAGCATGCCCTTGCAAGGACGGCAGCCGCATCATCGATTTCGCCGGTTCGTCGGCGAAGCGTCTTATCCTTCAGGCGGATGCGCTGGCCATGGCTGACTTCGCGAAGCGCGTCCTAGCCATCCAGCCGACCGGCGTCCGCAGGATGTTCGACATGGCCGGTGACGACGTCATCTCGTTCGGGCTCGGCGAGCCCGACTTCCAACCGCCAGACCTGGCGATAGAGGCGATGTGCGCCGCGATGAAGGCGGGCCACAACAAGTACACGACGACGGCCGGTCTGCCGGCCCTGCGCAGGCGGATAGCGGAATACTGGGCACCGTATCTGGATGGGCTCGATGAGCGGCATGTCTGCATGACCATGAGTGGCACCAATGCGCTGCTCAACTGCGATCTGCTGCTGCTCGAGACTGGCGATGAGATCCTGCTGCCAGAGCCGTTCTTCCCGCTGTACGGACCCGACGCGGTGCTGTCCGGTGCCGAACCGGTGTTCTACCCATGCTTGTTCGAGAACGAGTTCGTGCCGACCTTGCAGGACCTCGAATCTCGTTTCACCTCGCGCACCCGCGCCATCCTCTACAACTTCCCCTCGAACCCGACCGGTGCCACCCTCACCCCCGACCAACGGGATGGATTGTTGGAGTTCGCGAAGAAGCATGACCTCTGGATCATCACCGACGAGGTGTACGACAGGATAGTCTACGACGGCGAGCACGTCTCATTCCTCGGCAACGGCTACGACAAGCTTCTGCTGGTCAATTCGTTCTCGAAGACCTTCGCTATGACCGGCTGGCGCATCGGCTACATCCTGTCGCCGAACCTCGAAGCGATGGAGCAGGTCACCAAATTGCAGTATTACGTCACCGCCTGCAGCAACGACGCGATGCAGTACGCGGTGCTGGAAGCCTTCGACCAGGCGTCCGACTATCCGGACAGGATGGCGACCGAGTTCCGAGCCCGCCGCGATCTCATCTGCCAGCGGTTGAACGCGATGGAGGGCGTTTCGTGCCATGTGCCGAACGGCGCCTTCTACGTCTTCCCCAAGGTCGAGGTGAAAGGCATGTCGAGCGAGCAGGTGTCGATCGCGCTGCTCAAGGGCGGCGTGCTCTGCTCGCCGGGTTCGGCGTTCGGTGCGAGCGGCGAGGGTCATCTTCGATTCGCCTACACGATAGGTCGCGAGGACATCGCGCGTGGCATGGACAAGGTCGAGAAGACGCTAGGCGAGCTGCGAGCCGACGCCTGACCGTCCGCCGTGCTCGACCGCCTCGTCCTGTCCGGCTGACACTCTGTCCGTCCGCCCCGTCCTCACACCCTTCCGTCGTTCGACCCAATGAGCCTCGTTGCTGAGGAGGCGAGCGATCGTCACGGGCCGCCGTGAAGAGGCCGGATGGCTGAAGGACGCCGGCAGGTTCCGACGGCACATGGCGTTCATCGAGCCGGTCGCCGCTCTCGTCACCTCGGTCGCCCTCGTATGGGTGCTGACGCGGCTGCCGATGGTCGTCTTCCCGAGGCTCCGCATAGGTCGCCAGAGGCTCGCTCCGCATCCCGGCCAGGTCGCAGTCGATGAGCACCTGATCATCTCACTGCACAGGATGCGTCGCTCGTACTGGTTGGCCGTGCCGTTCGCGTTCGTGCCGCTGGGCTATGGCCTCCTGATGCTCCGCTTCCTGCCGACCGCCCTCGGCTTCGGCCTGACCGTCGGCTCCGGCTGGGTGATCGTCTCCAGGCTGCTGCCGGCCAGCCTCGCGCCGCGGCGCCGGTCGCCGTACTCGATGGCGTTGATCCAGGACATCAATCGGGTGCGTTTGCATCCGGCCCGCTGCTGCGATGAGCCGCAGCCGGTCTGGCAGCCCGACGCGGTCCGCTGCGCCGCCTGTCAGGCGGTCCACATCGCCGAGGCTCGGCCTGACCTCGGTCGCAAGCGCAGCGACGGCTGGCTGCTCGGGGGCCTGCGCCTGCTGCTGCTCGATGGCAGACCGGCGACAGATTCGACGACCACCGAGGAACTCGAAGCACCTCCGCACTCGACGGCCGAACTGCCTATCCTCTGATTCAATCGGAGACGCTGTCACCGAACCAGACCAGCGCCGCTGATGCCAGCGTCGCTGCAGTCGCTTGGCCGCGGACACCCCACCGAAATCGATTCGCCCGTCCGACCGGCGGTATCGCGAGCTTAACGCCTGTCGTCGGATCGCCGGGTCCGTCGCAGCCGTGGCTCGATCCGGTCGGTCAGTTTCGCTGCGACCCAGCCGGACAGTCCTGGCATGTTGAAGGTGCCGTCTCCATTCTCATCATCGCTGAGAGCGCCGGCCGGGAACGCGAACGGTGAATCCGCCAGACCAGCGTCATCAGCCGCGACGGTCGAGCCATCCAGCGCGCCATTGGACTCGCTCCCGTCGTCGCCGGAATCGCTGGATGCCTCGCCCTGGACATCGGAGCCTTCAATGTGGTCGGTCACCGAGTCCGAGTCGGAACCGGTTGCCGACCGGTCCAGCCCGGCGTCGGCATCAACCATGCCGTCAGCCGGGGCATCGCTGGTCAACTCGGACCAGCGCATCGGCCGCCCTTCGCCGGTGTCGACGACCATGGTCGGCCGCTCATCGAGGTCCTCCAACACATCCTCGCCGTCGATCATCCAGCGCGGCACGACCGCACCGCCTCCGAGCACGGTGACCAGAGTGGTGAAGGTCGCCACTGGCAGGATGGAGAGAGCGACCAACAGGTCGAGGAAGGAGGATTCAGGAACCGCTATCGTGACCGGGAGCAGGGTCTCCAACAGTCGCTTCTCGACGCCGAACTCCCGCCAGTTATCGACATCGATGCCTAGTTGCTCGAAAGCGATGGCGATGGATAGCCGGACTAACAGCCAGAGCAGCAGAACCGGCGCCATCCATGAGAATCGAGTCACTCTGGCGATAGCCCGCCGCAGTCTCGAAGCGGCGACCACGAGGCGAGGCGCGTACAGCGGAAACAGTCGCAGAGCGATGGCGAGCGCGAACAGATAGCCGAACAGCCCGAACTCCAACAGCCGGCCGTCGATGATGAGATCCTTCGGGGTGATCAGCATCAGCATCGTGGGGATCAGAACCAGACCCACCTGCAGCGGCGACGCCAGTATCTGCAGGCCGCCGTGTATCTCCAGCAGTTCACGACCCTTCTCGTGCACCTCCGTGTGGACCAGCCTGCCGAGTCTGCCGAACGGCCCCCTCCTCAGTCGCGTCCGGGTCCTGTCGACCAGTTCCGGGTCGCGCAGGCGGTGGGAGAAACCCAATGCGGCCGACCAGCCGCCCGCGTCGGCGACCCGCCGAGGTATCCAGCCGCCGACGATGAGAGCCAGCATCAGGGATATCACACCGTAACCGACCGCCGCAGAGACTATCCATGGCAGCAGTTCCATCCTGAGGCTGACCGTGTACGCATCGGTGTCGATGTCTACCAGGTAGGTGACGGAGAAGGCGATGATCGGCGCGAGGATGACCTGACCGCCAACCACCAGGGTGAGGTAGATCCTCTGGAATATCGTACGTCGGTCGACCACGCATCGTCGATGCGCGCCTCGTCGTGGATAAGGGCTTCATACTCTGATCGACCGACCGTGCCGGTTGTCTGGCCCCACAGGTCCGCCGATGACTCCGATGCCGCCGAGGTGGTCTATTCTCCGCAGATGCTGGATGCGGGTTCGATGTGATATCGCTCGATGGTTCTCCGTCACCTCGACGGCCACCATGTGCCCCTCTCTGCACGTCGGGATCACTCGCGGCTCAACCTTATACCTTCGACGCAGGTGGCGCGAATGTGAAGCGCACGCGATGGATGACAGTCGCGATTCTCGTGACACTGTTCAGCCTGTCAGCGGTGCTCCCAGCGGTCTCTCAGGATGGCTTGGACGAGTCGCCGCGACAGACCAGCGGTCGGGCGCTGGTCGATTTCGCCGTCACCGGCATCTCGGTCGGCAACGGCACCTCGCCGACCTCGACTTGGACCCAGCCGGACACGAGCACCGTCGATTACATCCTCGCCACCCAGGCCATCGAATTGAACGTCACTTACCAGCAGGCGGGTCAGGACTTCTCGACGAAGACCGCCGTCGCGACCATCGAAGTCTGGCACCCGATCGGCTTCCAGGTCACTGCATGGTCGTTCAATCTCACCCTCTCGGGCGGACAGACCGGATACCGCTCGGTCGAATGGACCGCCGACGCCGCGCACAGCATCCTCGACGAGAGCGGCACCCTGTCGGGCGGCTACATCATCCGCGGCACCGTCGATGCCGGCACCCTCGACAACAACGAGGCGAACGATGTGTACGACGAGACGCTGCCGATCGCCGTCTACTCCAGCGCCACCGATGACGCTGTGTGTGGCGATCCCGATGGCGACGGAACCGTCAACTGCCCGAACCAGTTGATGGCCGGCGTTCCACAATGGGTCTCGGGTGGTTACGATGCGGCCGATGTCGGTGACAATCTC
>CAUZSY010000142.1:0-4963 GCA_963582725.1 Candidatus Thalassarchaeaceae archaeon | reverse complement strand
CAGTTGCCCGGCCCGAGTGGGAACGAGGTGATGTTAATGTACGAATTGCCACTGCCGTTCTGGCGCATCTGAAGGGTCAGCAAGCCCTCCACGGGCATCGGGTTCTGGCCACGACTCAGAACGGTTCCATTCAGATGGACCGGGTCGCCTACAGCGAGCAGTGAATCGTTCGCTCCGTCGCCTTCGACGGTGACGATGACATCTGGAGCGGCAGTCACGTTCAACTCGAAGGAGATGTTGCTCGGGCGGGCGTGATAAATCGGCGTCGTGGCGTTGTTCAGGTCGAGTTCGTGCCAACCCGGGAACTCGATGGAGACGGGCCGCAGGCCCTGTGTCTCGTTCTCATCTAGGTTCAGTATGAACTCGAAGTAGCCGCTCTCCTTCAAGACCGACGACACGGACACGGGTCCGTTGATGCTGGATGTGTAGTTGAGGAACACGGTATGGGTGTCGAACGATGACATGTCGAACCACGGCACCGCCTCCATCCTCATCCGGCCGGACAGGGTGGTGTTCGCACCGGCCCCGATGATCGGAGCCTCGGTCGGCGTCGGTGCTTCGATGGTCAGATTAGTGTCATCGGTGACATTCACAACCCAACTCGCGTTGGCGATGCCACTCTGGCCGACATAACCACTCGGCAGGGTCTGCAGCACCAGCCGGCCGAAACCGGTCGGAATAGGCTCAGCGACCATCCCCTTCAGCGCGAAGGTGCCGTTCGATGCGGACAACCCCACACTGACCAGGCGGCCGCCGGTCGCGGCGAGACCCGGAATGTCGCCGGCCTCCGCAGGTGGCACGAGGTAGAGCTGCAGCGTGATGTTCTCGGCAACGGTCTGATTCTCGGTGAACACCAAAGTGCCGTTCAGATAGATCAGACCGGTCGACATGTCGCGCTCGATGACATCCGGCCCCCATGTTGAGTTCAGCACATCGACCTCTTCAGAGGGTGGGCAGGCGTCGAATGGAATCCAACCCATGTCACGATTGCCCTGAGCAGAATTGGTCTGTAGATGGACCTCGGTCCAAGTATCACGATTCAAACCGATGATCTGGTAGCCCGTGCCGTGCCATATGCCGCTGGAATAACCTGAGACCTGTCTCGATGGCAGACCCGCCAGTCTGGCCATCATGGTCAGGGTGACCGACCACTCGTTGCAGGACCCCTCCAATGAATCGTGCAGCATGAAAGTCGTCAGGTCCAAGCCTATGGCGACGGCGCTTCCGTCGTGGTTCAACTTCGGCTCAGTGGTGTTGTTTCCTTCGTCAATCCATGCTTTAAGCGCCTCCATCTTCTGCCAAGCGCTGACAGCGCCGGCCTCTGAGATGATCGCATCGGTGACGTTCTGGGCATATGACTCAGGCAACGTCCGGTCGAGGAAGGCTGTGGGAATGTCGGTCGCGTAGCTCGATGCAGCGTATGCGGTTGAGTTGTCCCGGATGGCGTCGGAGAAGAATATCTCGGGCGCGCCGATCATCACGATGTCGATGAAGAAGTCCGTCACACGGATGTCATGGGTCCAGTTCGAATGGTTCAATCCGGCAGACGGGTCGGACCACATCATGACCTCGCTCGTCGCGTATGGATTCGGCAGGTTGGTGTTGGGCTCGACGCTGTGGTTGAAGTCCAACTGCCACATCGCTGAATTGTTCTGGAAGGAGGCGTCCGCGAGCCACTGAGAATCGGTGAATCCAGCAGCTATCTCGGTCCAGGTAACCAAGGTTTGATTGACCCCGAAAGCGACCCCTGTGTAGTAGTCGTAAGTGTTCTGTCGCCAGTGGTGCGGCTGGTTCGGGTCGACGTCCATGGTCGTGTTGTTGGCCCAGAAGACGATGTCGGTGGGCCTGATGTCGTCGGTCGGATCCCACGGGTCCTGACCGCTGCCCATGCAGTTGGTCGACCAGAACTGTGGCGGACACTCCTCGTAGTCGGTCATGCCGCCGCCATCGGTGTCGGGATTCCGCCAATCGGTGCCGGTGTTGTTCTCGATGGCATCCGGGATGCCGTCGCCGTCGGTGTCGACAGGATTCATGTCGTCGGTCGGGTCGTTCTCGGGATTGGTCCCGTCGAGGTACTCCCGTCCGTCCCAGACACCTCCGTTGTCGCTGTCGGGATTCAGCCAGTTCGTCACATAGACATCGGTCGAACCGTTGCCGCCCATGCCGGGAACATAGAACAGCGGACAGCCGGTGTTGTTCTCGAAATAGTCGTTCAGGCCGTCGCCATCCGAGTCTCGATTGTTGTCGCACGGAATGTTCGGGTCGGTGCCGTTCATGATCTCATCCAGATCACTGACCGTGTCGCCATCGGAGTCCCACAAGAACGGGTCGCTGGTGAAGCCCCACTCCCCGGCCGTCTCCTCCCAATCCGCCAGACCATCGCCATCGTGGTCGTAGTAATCATCGTCGCACCATACGGGATTATTGGCCGCTTGGAGGTTGGCGTCCCAGCACCATGATCCATTCTTCGACAGCACCTCCACGGTCGATGGGGGCGGTGCTACCGTGACGCCGACTATCCTATGCTCCGGCCCGACGACTTCGGTGTAGGAATAGATGAACGAAACGAGAGTGCCATTGCTCAGGTTGTAGTATCCCTGACGCGGCGGTGCGGTCGGCCGCCAGTCACTCCAGCCGATTCCGAAGCCGGTCACGTTCTGGACTATGAGAGTCTGGCTCAGCGCGTTGAAACTCGTATGCGTGGTCGAGAAGTCGGCGGTCGACAGACACGGGTCGGTCTGGTGCAGGTTCTGTCGCTCGAGGCCATCGTTGACGCCACCGAAATCGGTGTCCGCGATGTTCCAGAGGGTGCAGGTCAGGTTCTCCTCCCAGTTCTGTATACCGTCGTTGTCGTAGTCGCCGGAATCCTCTCGCCGGGTCGGGTCGGTCTCGTTCGAATCGACGATGCCGTCACCATCAGTGTCCTCGTCACCATCATCGAACGGGTCGTCATCGGTGTTGTTGTCGCGTGGATCGCTGGCCTGCGGCGGATTGCCATAGGCACCGTTCACCTCGATGCCATCCGGGATGCCGTCGCTGTCGGTATCGGATGCGGTAGGATCGGTGAGCAGGGTCAGCGCCTCGTAACTGTCGTTCAGACCGTCACCATCGGTGTCGGACCTCTGTGGATTGGTCGAGGTCACGCCATCGACCTCCGCGGTCATCGTCTGGCAGCCGTTCGGACCGAGCCCGAGCACTGGATTGCAGGGCGAGACGGTCTCGGTCCGCTGCTGGCTCGGATGCCCGGGCATGAAGTAGGGTGTGCCTTGATTCTGGGTGGTCCAGGAGGGATTGACGTACTCGAGCAGATTTACGAGTCCGTCACCGTCCGGGTCGCCAGCCGCTCCATCCTGATTTGTGCGCGAGCGCGGGTCTAGGCCGTTGGCGACCTCCCAGCCGTCGCTCATGCCGTCGTTGTCGGTGTCGAATCCGTCCCGGTCCTCGTCGATGGCGCCGTCGCCGTCGTCGTCGTCACTGGAGCAATCGGCGTCACCGTCGCCGTCGGGGTCCGCCGCATCGACCAGACCATCTCGATCGTTGTCCATGCCGTCATTGCAGATGTTGCCCAAAGGATCCTCATCGGCGCCATCGCTGCCGGCGCCCTGGCTCGCCTGCATGGCACTCTCCTCGTCCCAGTTGCGGGTCGGCACGGTGCCGTTCCACCAGACGCCGTTGTCAAGTTCGTTCGGCGTCGAACTCAGATCCCAGTTGCCAGGCATCCCATACTCGTACTCATCTTTGTTCGACAGTCCATCTCCGTCCGGATCGCCCTGCGCACCATTGCTGGTCAGGGTGGAACCGTCGAGCGGGTCGAGTCCATGCATCCACTCCCAGCCATCCGGCATCTCATCGTTGTCGCTGTCCCAGTCCTGAGGCTGCGTGTTGAGAAGGAATTCAAGACCGTAACTCAGACCGTCGCCATCCTGATCGGTGCTCGCCAGAGCCTCCCAAGCGGCGAATTCGAGGGCGGCGAGCGAAGAGATGATCATCAACGCTGCGAGGAACAGAGAGCGCTGCTGCCGGGCTCTCAGGGGGTCGGCTGAGGCAGGGGGGCAGGTCGTCTGCGACATGTCGTATCAGGTCGAAGGCGGCTCGTTCGGACCTTAAGGAGAATGGAGCGGTGTTCGGACAGGCGCGCGGTCCCGCGCGCGGGAGGGGATGACACGGCCGACCGTCAAGAGGGACTTGAAGGAACGCCCGGGTCGGTTGTGCGAACGACCGTCGGCAAGACCAGCTTCGATGGGCTGACTGGTCAGTCGTCATCGAGATCGATGAGTTCGATGTCATCGTCGTCATCCTCCGCTGCATCATCGACGACGTCGACGAGCGGCATGGCGGCTGGGTCGTCGCGAATCTTATCTGACTCGACCTCGAAGTCGAGTGGCTCCTGATAGGCCTGATGGCGAGACCAGCGACGCCGATTGATTCGGTTCTGGGTCGCTGCGACGAGCAGCAACAGCGCGCCGATGGCGATCATTCCTGTGGTCAACCGCGGGTGCTGGATCTCGTTCATCAGACGCAGCGACAGGCTGGTGATCTCGACCGTGACACTGACATCGATGCTGGCGATGTGCTCGGCCTCGAACGAACGGTTGGTGCCGAATGGTTCTGCGCTGACCGAGATTGGCACCTGGGTGCCGGAGTTGGCATCGATCGGCGCCGTCACTCTGAGTGTGAAGGACGCTTCCCCGAAAGCACCGATATCGATCAGAGGTGAGCCGAATGGTCCGATGACCTCGGCCGACCAACTCTGCTCGAGGACCGTCGCGTCCAGCAGCACGAGCAGCGGCGAGTTGCCGTCGTTGTGCAGTTTCATCTGCACCTCCCGAGTCTCGCCGGGCTGCAACGACTGTGAGCGAGATACCTGAACCACGCGCAATGACGGCTCGTCAGCACCGACCTGGACCACGATTGGCAGATCGAAGTACGCCTTCTCGAATTCGTTCGAATCCTCTTCGATTCT
>CAUZSY010000141.1:0-4987 GCA_963582725.1 Candidatus Thalassarchaeaceae archaeon | reverse complement strand
GAATCGTCGCCGGCGAGTGACTCGAGAAACATCGCGTGCATCTCCTGAGCATCCCGATCGAGACCGACGCCCGACATGCCGACATCAGTCACCGGAGCCGAGTCTCGGGCGGTCGCGTCAGCCTCGGCATCGTTGGTGATCGGATCGCCGAGCGAGATGGCGACGGCTCTCCAATCGACCCCCTGCATGCCGTCGGCTGCCTCACGGCCGCTCATGAACCCCTCGCCATCCTCGTGGTCTGCTCAGACGCCGCGGGCAGGTTCCGGCAACCGCTCGAAGAAGCGCTTGACATGCCGTCCAGTGACCCGTGGATCCGATGTATCGATCATTCTCAAGTCGGTCGGCAGACAGGACCGGAAGCCGTCATCCCTGACTCGCTTGTCGAGTATCAGGATCAGGGCGCGGTCCTCGGCTTTGCGGATCGGTCGCCCCATCGCCTGCAGTATGGCGTTCATCGCCGGTTGAGCGGAAGCGTACCTCCAGCGGTTCCGAGCACCGAATCGATCAGCGACATAGTCCTGCATCGCTCTCTGTCTAGCGGAAGGAGGAGCCAAGGGGATGCCGATGCAGGCGACCGCATCGAGAATGTTCCGATTGTAGTCTATACCCTCTGACAACTTGGCGCTGAAGACGCCGGCCAGCAGCACTCGCTGTCTCTGTTTACGGGCCGAGTACAGGTCCCGCAGCGCTTTATCGATGTCTCGCTTGCGCCAGGAGCGCTGTTCGATGACGACTCGCCGGCCAGGCCACGAACCCTTCTCGATGATCTCGGTCAATTGGCTGTAACTCGGGCAGAACACTGCGACATGACCCGGCGTCTCGCGCAGCAGCGCGTGCAGGTGGCTGCGGATCCGTCGTGTCATCTCCTCACTCCGCTCCTTGAATCGAGTCGTCACGTCACTGGCGACGATGACCGGGCGCCGGTCCGCCATGAAAGGCGAGGCGTACTCCTCACAGGCGTTTAGGCGGTCAGCAGGGATTCGCAGAATGTCTCGATACATCGCTGGTGGGAACAGGGTGCCCGACATCAGTAACCCGCCAGCCGCCTGCTCGAACAGCGGCCCAGCGACGACACCGGGATCGAGGAGATGCGTGGTCAGTCGGCCTTCGTCACCCATCAGGTCGAAGACGACTGCGAGTGCCGCATCGTCGGCCAGGTCGACGCAGATCCCGAGCACGTCGGCGAGTCGGCGACAAGCGGTCTCATCCTCCTGCTCATCATCATCCAGTTCGACCTCCACCTTCTCCAGAGTCCCGATGAATGCTGTCAGCGAGAGCGGTTCGTCGAGGTGGCCGGAGAGTGCGTTGCGCACTTCCACAAGGACGGACCCGGCAGGCACGGCGATGTCAGCATCGTCGTTCTCCAATCTGTTCTTCAGGCCGGTGAACCAGACCGGCATCCGTTGTCGCAGGCGTTTCAAGGCTTCCTCAGCGAGGCCCAGTTCGCGCACCGTTCTGACTCGCGCATCGAGGTCGCCTTCAGACCCGCTCTCCTCGTCACCGCGATGTTCCTGCACCTCGAACAGAGCGTCGCGCACGAGTCTCGCGGTCAGGCGGCGCTGCATGCCTCGCCTTATCCTGTCTGGCAGATTATGTGCTTCATCGACGATCAGAATCAGGTCCTGAAGCTCGAGCCCCATCGCGGGCAGAGACGCCTCTCGCACTCGGTCGAGGAACACGTGGTTGTAATCGCAGACCACGATGTCGGCCGAACCAGCCGATTCTCGTGCCACCTTCCACGGGCAGATGCCCGGTCTGCCCTTGCCATCGGAGTGGTTTCGACACAGTTCGGTCAATTCATCGACATGCAGTGGATCCTGCAGAACGCGTGGTCGAACCTCAGCCGCATCCTTGAGCCAGTGAGGACATGCCCGGTCCTTGCGCAGTTGCGCGCAGAGTCGACCGAACAACCAGGGGGAATCCTGTGAGATGTCGTGGATGCACATTCCCTGCTGCCCTATCATGTCGACCAGGCGGACCTTCCGCTCACCCTCGGTCAGTCTCTCGTTGATGCTGCGTACCGTCTCGACGACGATCGCGTGCTGACTCTGTCTGCCGGTCATGAACAGGATGGTCTTCTCCCGCTCGCCGAGGCGGGCCGCTTCGAGAGTGACCGCCAGCGCGGCCGCGGTCTTTCCGAGGCCGGTCGGTGCGGCGGCTATCAGCCAACCACGGTCAGCGATGACTGCCGCACCGTCTTCGATCATGCTGCGCTGGCTGTCGCGCAGCATCTCGTGCGCGAAGAATCGACCTAGATCACCAACATCCTCGACCGTCACGATGTTCGACCGGCGTGCGACCCTCCAAGAAGATTGGCCATGCGACGTTGCGCTGCCAGCAAGGTGAGGTGATACTATGGCTGCCTGTGGAGCAGCACTCTGGACGCAAAAATCCTGACGAGTCTGCCGCCCAAGTTCCGAGCAGGGTGCCCCGCCGGAGCGGGGCGGTGTGTGTGAATCTCAACTGTTGTGGAGGGCTTCCAGGGCTCGCTGACGAAGGCAGAGGAAGTTGGGGTCGGGGGACGAATCGCGCAGACCAAGGTAGTCGATCGAAATCGCTGGACGGGTCACGGAGTGTTCATGCATCAGCCTGTCAGTCACTCGCATCCGGTCGAGCAGATGATTCAGCGCAGCCCGGGCTTCCGCCCTCGCTGTCTTGGTGACGCGATCGGAGAGTCGATTGCGAATGGCACTTCGAATCACCACCCATTCGAACGGGGTGGGTGCGGAGGGGCGAGAATCCCGCCCCCCCGCGTTGTCCGGCATCCCATCCCCGCACATTTGCCCCTCGCCTCCGTTCAAGGCGTGTGATCCTCACGCGCGCGCTCTCTGGCGCGCAGCTCATCCATCCGCTTCTGCATGATGTCCTCCAAGAAGACGCCATCCACCATCTCCCGCTTCATGTGAGTGCGGATCGCGCTCTTCGCGACCTGTTCGGGCGCATCACCCATCAGTCGGCAGAACTGTTCGAGTTTGTCGGTCAGGTCAGGTCCGAGGCTGACCTCCAGGTCGCCTCCCATCTCACCGACCATCGGCCGCTTGAGGAAGGAGCGGACCGCGGCTCGGATCACATCTGACCGGTTGCGCATGCCATCGAAGCCGACCCGTTGCTCCAAGGCGAGCAGATAATCCTCAGGGATTCGCAGTGAGACCATCGGGCTGTGTCCTGCCATGTGACTCCACCTCTTCCTCGCAGACGGAGCAGATGGGGGTGGGTATATGAAGTTAATGCAATTGAATCTCAATTGTCTTACAGCCACTCGGATCCAGCCTCATTATCTCACAGACGACCGATGCCGCTCGATTCGTTCCTTGCCAACCTGCGCGACCCGGTGCTCTAACCACCCCTCTCCGATTCGCATCATGATTCCACAGCATGTGCTGCTGAGCGCGCCTTCCCGCGCGCGCGCGAGAAGTCCGAGCCCACGAGGCCTCTCGATACGCCCTTTCTCGCACCCTCCAGTGGACCCGAGGCGAGTCAGATGAATCAGATGGTCGTCATCGACCTCTCGCCAAGCGTCAGAAACGCTGCGCCGGCAGAGGGCGCCGGCGGCAAGGCGCCGCCGTTCTCTGAGCGTGTCGTTCGTTCGGTCCGATTCAGGTCCGGCGGCGCTGGATGATGGCGGCGCCGAGCAGCGACAGCACACCGAGCATCGCGGTGAATCCGGGCAGACCACCTTCCTCCACATCCTCGGGCGTGATGTCTATCGGCTGGTCCGGTGCGATGACGCTGATGTCCATGCTGATCTCGCCGGAGGCGGTACCATCGGTCCATTGAAGGCTGATGTCCTGGCCCGAGCCGACCATCGTTTCGGTCAGCGTGAAATTCAACTCGGCGTAGAACGAGTCGCCCAGCGGCACCGTGTTCGAGGCGCTGCTGCCGGCGGTTATCGTGACTGTCATGTCGTCACCGTCCGGGTCGGAGCATTCGATGAAGATCATGTAACTGCCGACCGGCAGGTCGATGTCGAACGAGCCAGAGAGCGGCGTCGACATGGTCGACGCCCCGTTCATCCTCGTCTCGATGCTGGTGCCCATGAACGAGATGGTGCTGCTCAGAGAGTATGCCACCGAGCAGGTCGGCAACATGTTCTGAGACGGATAGGGGGTCAGGTCGACGGCGTCGCAGATGCCGTCTCCATCACTGTCCAGAGGATACGCCGAAGCGTTCACCGGGTCGCTGCCACAATCGGTCTCTTCGGTGTCGGTCCAATCGTCATCATCGTCATCATTGTCGATCAGGTCGCACAGTCCGTCACCGTCGAAATCCTCTGGGACGGATGTTGCGATAGAGGAGTTCGAGCCGCAATCAGCCTCCTGTGCGTTGGTCCAGCCGTCGCCATCATCGTCCGCGCTGCAGCCACTCGCATCGACGTTGAGGGCGGTCGCTGGTGTGTTCGGACAGTTGTCAGCGTTGTCCATGACGCCGTCGCCATCGGAATCCCGCTGCGACTCGCCACAGCCGGATGTATCGATATCAATATCGGTGGAGGGCGTGTTCATGCACTGGTCTGCATCGTCCATGACGCCGTCTCCATCACTGTCGAGCTGCGACGGCGCGCAGCCGTCGAGGTCGACCATCGAGCCGGCCGGGCTGCCCGGGCAGAGGTCATCTTCGTCGGCAACACCGTCAGCGTCCTCGTCGGCGATGGCGTTCGGATCCTCGAAGATGACGGTCACCGGGCCCATTTCATCGTGAGTGAAGGTGCCGCTCGCCGAAGAGTTGGTGAAGGACAGGGCTGTGCCGTCGACGTCGACCGAAGTGATGATCATCGCGCTGTTGACGCTGCTGAGGGTGACGGAGAACGAGAAGGAATCGATCTCATCTTCCTCATCCATGTCCCCCCTCTCGAAGAACACCACCTCTATCCTGGTGTTGCCCGATTGGTTGAAGACGGCATGAACGGTGATCACCAGATTCCAGTCCTGACCGTCATCCCAGTCTCCGACGCCGTTGATCAGGTGGGCGGTCTGTTCGTAAGAATCCG
>CAUZSY010000140.1:0-5010 GCA_963582725.1 Candidatus Thalassarchaeaceae archaeon | reverse complement strand
ACCGTGCCGATGACCTACGAAGTCGAAGTCGAGGATCTCGACATGTCGGCCCAGACCTTCAAGGGCGGCGAGGATGCCAAGACCGTCGGTTGGCAGATCACCAATCTAGGCAACGATCAGGACGCCTTCAACATAAGCTCGACCCAGACCGACGGCATGCACGTCGAGTTCCTCAGCCTGACCGATGGTCGGACGCCGTACATCGTACCGGGCGAATCGTACGAACTGATTCTTAGGTACTGGTTCGATAAGGAGAAGGACGGCGAGAAGACCCTCGTCCTGACGGCGTCCAGCGTCGAAGCGGGGGCAGTCGGTCTGACCTCATCCGCCTCGGGCAGTGCGACGTTCCAGGTCGGCAGTCAGGGCTGGGTGACTCTGGAGAGCACCGGTCCGGTCATCATCGATGACTACGGCCGCTTCGAGGCGCAGATGCAGATCCACAATCGACATCCCGTCGACGAGCAGCAGATCCGCCTAGATGTGGAGCGGGACTCGCAGTTCTTCGGCGATGGCTTCAGCGCCTCGATCGAGACCAGTGAATTCGCCTTAGGACCGGACGGTGAGCGACTCATCACGATAGAGATCCGGGTTTTCGAGACGGCACTGATCAACATGCCCTCTGAGGTCATCACCTACAACATCACTATCGAGGCAGTTGGAGGGCTCGACGTGGTCGAAGCGAAGCAGCAGGTGACCATCCATCGAATCGTCGTCGTGGACGAGGCGGAGGAGTCCAGCCTCTTTTCCTCTGTCATCAGGTATGTCGGCATGGGCATCGGCAGCATCGCCATCATCGCGCTGCTGGTCGTGTTCGTTCAGGTCATCCGCTCGACTGTCCGGATAGAGGACGAGATCATCACTTTGGAGGGCTACGAGACTTCTCTCGGCGCGACCTACGGTCAGGCAGCGCCGCCGCCCGCCGCCATCCCTGAGGCACCTTCCCTGCTGCCCGCTTCCGACCTCGAGGCGAATTCGATGTACGGCGGCTCGGAGGCGATATTCAAGCAGCGTGTCGGAGCTCCGGAAGCACCAGCCGATCCAGCCACGGCCGCCGCCGGCCCCCCGTTGCCGGCCAGCGGACTGCCTGAAGGCTGGACCATGGATCAGTGGCAGCACTACGGCCAGCAGTGGCTGGAGCAGAACGGTCTAGCGTGAAGGACGTCCGGCGTCTGTACCGGGCTAGGGACCAGCCGTGGGACCCCCCCGTGACCAGGGTCGAGACATCTGGGAACGAACTGCGTCGATGAACTCAGCAGACCCTGAGGGCATGGTTCTACCCCTCCTGCTTCAGTCGCAGGCTTGGAGTGGCCTTATGAGGAGGCGGTGGGTCGGCTGGCCCGCTCGTTCTGAGCGAATCAGCGAAGGTGAACCGTATGCAAGGAGGCCAGCAACCCATCTTCATCCTCAAGGAAGGCACGACGAGGACCCGTGGCAAGAGTGCACAGGGCAACAACATAGCGGCGGCCAAAGCGATCGCCGATGCGGTCAGAACGACCCTCGGACCGAAGGGCATGGACAAGATGCTGGTCGATTCCATGGGTGATGTGGTGATCACCAACGACGGTGCGACCATTCTCAAGGAGATGGACATAGAGCACCCCGCCGCGAAGATGATCATCGAAGTGGCGAAGACCCAGGAGTCACACTGCCACGATGGCACCACGACCGCAGTCGTGCTGGCCGGCGAGCTGCTGAAGCGCAGCGAGGACCTGATCGATCAGAACGTCCACCCGACCGTCATCTGTGAAGGTTTCAGGATCGCCGCGGAGAAGGCGGTCGAGCAGTTGCAGGAACACGCTCTCGACGTCGATGAAGCCAGGCTTCACGAGGTCGCTAAGACCGCGCTGACCGGCAAGAGCGCCGACGCGGTGAAATCCTTCCTCTCGGACATCTGCGTCCGCGCAGTGCTGGCCGTCGCCCAGCAAGACGACGATGGTGCTGTCTTCGTCGACCTCGACGACATCAAGGTCGAGAAGAAGCAGGGCGGTGCGATCAAGGACAGCACTCTGATCGATGGCATCATCCTCGACAAGCAGCGCGTCCACAGCGGCATGCCACTCTCGATCAACGGCGCCAAGGTCGCTCTCATCAATAGCGCCATAGAGGTCAAGAAGACCGAGGTCGATGCGAAGATCCAGATCACCGATCCGAAGATGCTGGCTCGGTTCCTGGCCGAAGAGGAGTCATTCCTGCGCGGTCTGGTCGAGCGCATCAAGGCCTCCGGCGCTAATGTCGTGATCTGTCAGAAGGGCATCGACGATCTGGCTCAGCACCACATGGCGAAGGCCGGTATGTTCGCCATACGCAGAGCCAAGAAGAGCGACATGGAAGCGCTCTCCAAGGCGACCGGCGGCAACATCGTCACCAACATCGACGACCTCTCGGCCGACGACCTCGGCACCGCTGCAAAGGTCGATGAGCGGAAGATCGGCGATTCGGACATGGTGTTCATCACCGGCTGCGATGAGGCGAAGAGCGTCAGCGTGCTGCTGCGAGGCGGCACCGAGCATGTCGTGGCCGAGATCAAACGCGCCTTCGACGATGGGATAGGGGTCGTCCGCGTGGCCCACGAGGATGGCGCCGTGCTGACCGGCGGTGGTTCGGTTCTGGCCGCGTTGTCTCGCGACCTGCGGGTCCACGCCGACGGCGTCGGTGGTCGCGAGCAGATGGCTATAGAAGCGTTCGCAGGAGCCCTTGAGGTGATACCACGGACGCTTGCCGAGAACGCCGGCCTAGATCCGATCAACACCATCATCGAGGTCCGCAAGGCGCACGCTGACGGCTTGACGACACACGGGGTCAATGTCTTCGAGGGCGGCGTCTCGGACATGCTCGAAGCGAACGTGCTGGAACCTCTGCGCGTCGTACAGCAGGCGATCCAGTCCGCCACCGAGACCTCCATCATGATCCTGAGGATAGATGACGTCATCTCATCCAAGGGCGTCTCGATGGCCGATGTCGACAGCGAGTTCGGCGACATGCCGATGTGATGGCATCGTCGGCCAGTGGCATGTCGCAGACATCCATCCCGCTAGATTCAATAGGCGGCTTCAGGTGGCTGGGACCACCGGTCGAAGACCGTCTCAGGGGTTGTTATGATTGGTGCAGATCACCAGCGTCTGGATCGATGAGGGATGCATAACCTGCAACGCCTGTGAGGAGGAGTGCCCCGAGGTCTTCGTAGTGACCGACGACTCCTGTTTCATCAAAGCGGATGTTCGGACCGACGGTGGTTACGACGAGAACATCGGCAAGTCCCCGTTGAAGTCAGAATTCTCCGAATCGCTCTCCGAAGCCATCATCGCTGCAGCCGAGAGCTGCCCGGTCGATGTCATCATCCTGGTCGAGGCGGCGGATGGCTCGGCGGCGGCTGAGAGTCCGGTCGAGGCGGAACCGTCTGCAGCCGAGCCTGCGACAGAGATCAGTCCAGCAGTGGTGGAGAACGCCGCTGCCGCGGTCGGAGAAGCCGGCGATTCGGATGATGTCGAGTCCTTCCTCGGCGCCGGCGATCGCTCGCTGAACATCCTGTTCGGCTCACAGAGCGGCAACTCGGAGGACCTGGCGGGGAAGTTGGCCAAGCAGGCGAAGGCGTACGGTCTGAACGGGTCGGTGCACGACATGGATGGATTCGATCTCGCCTCACTGAGCGGCATGAGCCGTGTTCTCATCATCTGTTCCACCTGGGGCGAAGGTGAGATGCCAGACAATGCCGAAGAGTTGTGGCAGCAGGCCAACAGCGAGGCAGCACCATCCCTATCCAGCACCCATTTCTCGGTGCTGGCCCTCGGCGACACCAGTTACGAGTTCTACTGCGAGTCCGGCAAGGATTGGGATAATCGATTCGAGACTCTGGGTGGCATCCGTCTGGTCGACCGCATGGACTGCGACGTCGATTACGACGCTCCGGCCGCCGAGTGGGTGATGGCCGCTCTGCCTCAGATGGCTGCGGTGAACGGCAGCGGCGTCCACATGCCGGAGATGGTCGAGTCGATCGAGGCGCATGTCGGCGGCGAGCCGCCAGCCGCCGTCGGCGAGGACGGATTCATCGTGCCGTCGATCGCTCTGGCGGAACTCACCATACAGGTCGAGGTGTTCCGCTACGACCCGGTCTCCGGCGAAGCCGGTCACGACATCTGGGCCTGCTCCCTGCCCGGTCACCACACCGTACTAGATCTGCTGCGCACCATCAAGGCGACTCAGGACGGCAGCCTGACTTTCCGTGACGGGCTGCCGGACGACCCGACGACCGGCGTCGTGGTGAACGGCCGATTGGTGCTGCCGGGTCGTGTCGGCATCGCAAGCATACTGCGACAGAGGGATGGCGAGAAGTGGCTGCACATCGCTCCGTTGCCAGGCAGCGAGGTGCTGCGCGACCTCGCCATCGACCTGACTCAGAGCGATCACGCGATGCCGTCGATCGAGCCATGGTTCGTCGGCGCGACGCGCGAGGCGGTGCCGCTTCAGCAGGGCGCCATCGGCAGGATGGACGCCGCGACCGCGACGGCGCTGCATGTAGGCTCCGACATCGAGAGCGGCTCGCTGCTCGATGCGATGTCCGACACGACGCCGTTCAACGACGATTACATCGGACCGGCCAGCGTCGTCCACCTCTGGACGCGGGCTCAGGACCCGCGCACCTCGGACCGGTCTCGGGCGAGGATCATGAAGGCACTGTCGGCCGAAGGCGGCGTCAAGGCGGAGTGCGACATAGCCTCGATCTCACGGCACAGCGGCATCGGCGCTCGCGCCGCAGTATCGATGCTCGCCGCCAAGACCGCGGTGCTGCAGAAGGGTTCCTTCCGCGACGGCCGGCACGGCAATCACGTCCGTTGGTTCACCCTGACCGTCAAGACTAGCGGACTGCTGAACGAGACCATGCTGGCCGGCTTGACTCTAGGTCCGACCGGCATGCTGAACAATCTCCGGACCGGCATCCTGCCACGGATGATGCTAGGATTCACCCGGACAGGCGGTCCGATGATGCGCGACAAGCAGGCTCTGCTGGCCGGC
>CAUZSY010000139.1:0-5039 GCA_963582725.1 Candidatus Thalassarchaeaceae archaeon | reverse complement strand
CATGTCAACACCGCTCAACCGAGGCACCGGTGGGCGGATGATAAAAGCGGCGGGTGGAAGCGGTTCTGTCGACCATGTGACCGCCATCCGTCAGGGACCGCTTCGGAAGCGCGGTGGTAGGAATGGCTCATCACAGGCTGAAGGAGCCTCGCACCACTCGGACCGCACCGTCGAATCCTCTCGCACCGGCCCGCTTCATCCTGCCGTGCGTGCTCTCGGAACCGCCGCTGCCGTGCCATATGTCGGCCCGGATGATGATCGAATCTATGGTGTCCCCATCCGGCCGGCGGAGGGTTATCTGCACGGGGTGCTGCCCGACCGCCTCATCGGTCCAGGCTATACCTATCCAGAGCACCAGTGCTCGTTGCAGCAGCGCACCCATGCCATCGACCAGGTCCTGACCGAACATCGAGGTGCGTGGTGTGGGTCCCATCAGTGGCCGGGTCGGGACTGGCGTCACCCGGAAGGTCTGCACCTCCGGCATGCCCTCGGGCACCAGAACCTCCAGCACCACGGCCTCCCGCTGATCGGTCAGATTGTGCAGCATGACGAAAAGATCACCCTGACCTTCTCTGCAGGTGAGCGGGAGATCGTGATCCATCCGCCATCCCTGATTCGTCAGGGAGCGCTCGCCGGTCAATACCCCGTTGCGCAGTCGGTGCAGCATGCTGAACAGTCCGGGTTTCCACTGTCGGGTGTGATTCAGCAGCACTGAAAGCGTCTCTATGTTGAATCGCTCTTTCTTATCGAACAGGGGTTCCATCGTTTCACGCCTGACGACCCTGCGCAGTTCGGCCCGCATCCGCAGTTCATCGAGCAGCCCCTCCTGGTGCAGGTGGACTATCTGCAGAATCCTCTCACGCGCCATCACCGGCGCGCTGTCACCCCGGACCCCCGGTGCCAGCACTTCCAACCAATCCTGCCACGCCTCGGCTGATTCGGGATCCAGACAGGCGAGCAGAAGGTCGCTGAGCACCGTGTGTAATTGACTCTCGTGCAGCGCCGGTACGTGGAACGAGAGCAACGGGAAACTGCGTGAGGTCATCTGGATGGTGCGTTCCAGTCGGATGGTCTGGGCGATGACGAAGGAGGTCAACAGCATCGCCCCTATCAGAACCGATATGTGAGGTGTGGTCGAGATGTAGAAGTAATGGCTGCTGAGCAGTAGCAGGCCGGCTGCTAGGGCGATCAGGAAGCGCATGTTGGTGAACATTTGGTTATCATCGAGCATGCCGAGGATCCTTTCCGAGCCGGGGAACGAGTCTTTGGTTGATGCACCTTTGGGATCGCGGCGCAGCCGGTCGCGAGCGTTCTTGACCGAATAAATCGAAGCGATCACGGTCGGCACGAAGATGACGGTCGCCGCGACCATCACGCCGAGCCCCGAATGCAGTGCCGACAGTCGGTCTGCGAACACCATGTTGGCGATGATCAGCATCAGGGTCGTCGGTCCGAACATTATGCGGAGGAATCTGTTCGGCCAAGCTGTGGTGAAGGGGACCCAGAACATGCGTGATTCATTGCGCTTATTGGCCCGGGCATCGCCGGGATTGATGGTAGGCTTCCCGCGTTCTCGTTGGGGGTTCGGCAGCGCCTCATCGGTGCCGGTCACGCTTCTCTGGAGCGGGCAGCAGTCCTTCAGAGCATCGCATCAATTGATGAAGTGGTCGCCACACGAGGTGAGCGGGTGTGTAGCATAGCTCGGATAATGCATCGGCTTCCTAAGCCGAGGACCGCGGGTTCGAATCCTGCCGCACCCGCTCCCGTATATTCTCGGACGCGGGCTCAGCGGATTCGAACTTCGCACATCTGAGATTCCGATCGCCTGTGCGAAGGCGCTGAATGTTCCCCCTGTGATCGAAGCGAAGGAATATTCGCATCCTGCCGCAGCCGCCAGCGGCCGACCCGGCAGCCTGCCACGACCATGATGAGCGCCCTCGCCTCGAACATCGGCTGAGAATCGAATCACTCTCCACCGCGTCGATCAACCGAGCACGAGACCGTGCTCGGCCCCGGCCGCAGCCACCTCATGCAGGAACCGCTCGATCTGGATGCGTGCTCTAAGGCTCCTGCCGAGCCGCGTGTCGCAGCGCGCCAGAGCGTCGAGGACATCAGTGCGCAGGGAATCGGGCAGGGGCAGTCGCCCCGTAGTGATGATCCTGTGCAGTTGATGCATGATGTCGGCCCCATCGAGAGCGTGGTCGAGCATCATGCTGTCTACCTCACCGAGCGCCCCCACCAGGCGTCGGCGGCGACGTCCGCGGTGGTCCTCCCAACGCCACTCGATGACGCGGCCACGCAATGCCATTTCCAGCATGTGACGACCTGACTGCATCGTCGCCGCTGACACCAGACGATGCACGGCACCGCGATCACCGGCGAGGTCGCGGAGCGCCAGCAGCTGCAGGGTGAATATCGCCTTGCGGATGTTGCCTGCCGACACATGCACGATGTCGCCGAGCACATCGGGGTCCGTCTCGACTCCTTCGGCGTCGGCGATGGTCTGTAGGCGGCGTTCGATGAAATCTCCATCGACCGTCGGAATCCTGATGGCGCTGGTTCGAGAACGCAGCGCGTCTATCAGACGGCTCGGTGATCGAGCTGTCAGAATGAAGCGCGATGCGACCCCTTCGACCTCCATCATCCGCCTCAGATACGGCTGCCGGATCGGCCCGAGATGATCGGCGTCCTCGATGACTATCAGCCGGGCGATCGGTGCTCGACCCTCTATCGTCACCTCGACGCCGGCCGGTGGCGGGTCATCGGCCGACACTTCGATGATCGAACGGTCGAACGCGTCGAGGCTCAACCGGCCGGCCAGAGTGTCGCTGGAATCGCTGCCGCCGGGTCTGAGGAACTCTTCGAACAAGCGCATCGCGCCAGCCTGTCGAACAAGGTCGCGCGCCTGCAGGACGTGATGCGTGGCTCGCCATCCCGGGCCCAGCACCTGCCGCGCGACCATCCGCCAGGCGGCGGTCTTACCGACCCCGGCGGCTCCGGATATCAGAAGATGCGGCGGGTCGCCGGCGATGCTCGCCACGGTCAGCGCTCGCCGAACGGAATCTGGAGCCGCCAACTCCTCGAACAGGCGTGGTGCGTGCTTCGCCAGCCAGTTCGCCATTCTCGCTCGACCGGCGCTGCCGCTCTGAGTCCATGAACTGCACGACGGAGCGGCGCTCCTTCGACCGATCCTATTCACTCGGTGGTGATGTTCTTGAAGCCGGTACGACGCGGCTTGACGAAGATTCGGAAGCCGCAGGAACGGCAGGCCAACGAGACGCCCTCGACATTCGGCTGGATCGCTTCCAGATGGCCGCACTGCAGGCAGCGATAGTCGACTGTGACCATGTTTCCGGCGACCTTGGACCCCTTCTTCAACCCGACGGTCATCGTGTCGTCTTTCCTCGGACGGTTCTCATGCACCATCGCGCATCTGGCGACAGATGCCGACGAAGTTCTCGAAGATCACCTTTCCGTGTTCTGAATCGTTGACTTCGGGGTGGAACTGCAGACCGAATCGGTCGGTCCTGTCGTTCTCCATGCCCTGTACCGCGCATGAATCGCTGGAAGCGGTGATGCGGAAACTCTCCGGCACCTCGATCACCTCGTCGTTGTGGCTCTCCCACACCTGTTGCTCGACCGGTGTGCCGACGAACATCGCCCCTCCACCATCGTGCAGTCGTATGTTCGCAGAACCGAATTCTGGATGTGGCGCTTCGGCTGCCCGGCCACCGTAGTGACCGGCCATGAACTGGTGGCCGGCGCAGATGCCGAGGATAGGAATATCGAGCGTCAAATAGGCACCGCAGTTGCCGAGTTCGCCGGTCAACCCGACTCTGGCCGCGCCGCCCGACAGGATGAGACCGTCCAGTTCACGCAACTCCTCCAGCGGCGTGTCGTTCGGGATTATCCTGGTGTCGACATCGAGGTAGCGCAGCATCCGCCATTCGCGGTGTGTCCACTGTCCGCCGTTGTCGACCACATCGATGACCAGTCTCGCGTTGGCCGAGGTCATCGGGGCATAGGCCGCGAGAGCCGCCCTTCAACTTGACTCGCGGTAAGAGTCGGTGCGACGGCTGTCGGGTATGACAGCACCACCCGGGCTCAGATGGCTGTGGGGGTCGGCAGTGGTTCGGCCATTCAGGCGTCGTATCCTGCCATACGAGCGATGATGGTCACCTGCATCGCCTGTTCGAGCGTAGCAAGACGGCGAGCCGCCTCATCGAAGGTCCGACCGAGGGCGAGCACCACCCGACCCCGGACGACCACAGCCGCTTCAGAGCCGTCATCTAGCGCCTCCTTCAATTCGCGCAGCACCTGATCAGCATCATCGCTCGACTCCTCGATGATCATCACCTTGGCGAGTCCGGGGTCGAGCGCTTCGAGCGGATCGAGTACAAAGGCGTCCGGATCGAGCGAAGCGGCGAGGGTCCACGGGCCGTGCGCGGCGATAGTCGCGCAGACGCTGTCGTATTCGAGAGCGCCGTGCGCCAGCATGACGCAGTGCAGCCGCCAATCCGTGCTGACCCCGGGTGGTGGTGCTTCCCCGAGCCGGCCGGACAGCAGATCGTTGTCGCTCAATCGCGGCAGCAGCGCACCGTCACGAGTGCCGTGCATCAGGCCCGGCGTCGTAGGTGACAGCGCGGCCAGACTGCCGTGCGATGAGCGGATCAGGCCGTCCGCCTGCATCAGCCGACCGATTCGAACGAAATCCACCATCTGACCCGAGTCGATGACGAAACCGTCGCCGACGATGGGCGGCATCGGTGGCTCGTCGATCGCTCGCACCATCTCGATCGCTCGGTCGAGAGATTCCGATAGACGGAAATTGTCCTGTTGTAGCCGCTGCACCGCCTCGCTCATCACCAGTTCCTCTGAATCATCGGCGACTTCTGGTGCTGGCATCGTCGCTGCGGTGGGACCGGTGGGTGCGGCGACGGCAGCTCGCTGACCGCCCGGGTTGTGAGTCGAGCCGAACATGCTCGGAGAGCCCGTGCTCGCCCTGCCGCCGGGACCGCCGGGACCGCCGCCGGACGAAC
>CAUZSY010000138.1:0-5071 GCA_963582725.1 Candidatus Thalassarchaeaceae archaeon | reverse complement strand
GGCGGTGGCCAAGGCGGTGGCGGCTATCGAGGTGGTGGTGACCGCGGAGGCGGTGGCCAAGGCGGTGGCGGCTATCGAGGTGGTGGTGACCGCGGAGGCGGTGGCTATCGAGGCGGTGGCGACCGCGGAGGCGGTGGCTATCGAGGCGGTGGCGACCGCGGCGGTGGCGACCGCGGCGGCGATCGTGACGATCGACGAAGTGGCGACCGAGATGGGAATCGAGACCGTGGCAGCGGTGGCGGCGGAGGCGGTGGAAACCGAGACCGTGGCAGCGGTGGCGGTGGAAACCGAGACCGTGGCAGCGGTGGCGGCGGAGGCGGTGGAAACCGAGACCATGGCAGCCGTGGCGGCGGAGACCGAGGCGGTGGCCGAGATGATCGGGGCAACCCTGGCAGAAAGGGACGGTTCAGGCGCGACAGCAGACGTGATGGAGGTGGTGCCAGAGGCGGCGGCCGCCGGCGACTCGGACCGAAGAAGGACCCAGAGGGCAATCCGCGTAATCCCTTCAAGGGTGACTGAGCTCGCCGGTGCTCGAGTTCGAATCCCGGCGACAGCGTGGCTGTCGACGCGCGCATGTTCATCAACTCGTGACCGGAGCCGCCGGCATGTCGAAGCGTGCGGTCGAGGAACTCTGGCTCGACGCGCTGGAAGCGACTGATCAGGGAGACCGGGCCGCATACGCCAGCATCGCCCAGCAGGTCGTCGAGAAGGACCCCGCCCACGTCGACGCGCTCTGGGCTCTGGTCGACACGGCCCTGCCGTTGATCAATCGCGGTCGCAGGATGGGTGATCCTGACCTCGCCACCGCCGCCAAGGCGCTGACCCACTGCCGCCGAATCGTCTCCAACCAGGAGAATCACAGTGCAGCTTGGATCACTGGCGGTTCGCTGCTGACCGATGACCTCGGCATGTTCGAGGAGGCGTTGGAATGGTGGGAGGATCGGCGCTCCATCGCGCCGAACGAATTGACGCCTCTGGTCGAGCAGGTCGGAATCCTGACGAGATTCGGCCTTTACACGGAAGCGGCTGAACGACTGGAGCGACTGTTCGGAAAAGGCATGGACGAGCCGAGCCCGCAGCAGATGGTGCGGTTGGAGAAGATGTACGCTGAAGTGAAGGAGGCGGCCAATGACGACCCGAGCAAGTTCTTCAGACCGCAGGAGCCGAAACACCCCGCTTGGGACCGGATCGACCGGTTCCAGCACAGGAAACCGACGACCACGACTTACTGGCTGGTGTTCGTGGTGCTGCCCTTCCTCTGGATAGAGGCGATAGTGTGGAATCGACTGATCAGTCAGCCGACCCTGTTCACGACGATCGGCGGCTTCCTCCTCATCTTCATCTCCTTCCTCTATGGCTCTCGCTGGACCCACTCAATGACCCGTAAGATCAACCGCCCGGCCCAGGATCTGGACCGGGCGTTCGATGTCGAGTCGGCGAGCGGCAAGACATGCGTACCGGACCCGGTGCGCGCCTCGAAGTTGGGTCGGGCGCTGATGGCGAAGCGCACCGTCGCGTTCCGTGACCGGCACGACAAGATTCTGACCGTCAACGAGCGACTGGCGATATCCTGGCGATTGAGAGTGCCGGAATGGCTGGATGAGTCAGAATGAGTGTAGTGGTGTATTTTCCGATTTCAGGAATTAAAGGTACTATAATAGGCTCTGAAATTGCAGCATCGTATGATTCAAATAGGGAATTCGGAAGCGCCGGGCATGTCCGTTGATGCGCTGGACCGTACCCTGTTGAATGAACTGCGTCAGAATGCCCGCGCCTCGTACATCGATATGTCGAAGGCGGTCGGTGTGACCGAGAGAACGGTACGAAACCGGATTCGTCGACTGGAACAGGAGATCATCCAGAAGTACACGATCATCGAGCGTGGAGTCGGCCTGTCGGCCCTGATCCGATTGAAGGTCGGGCCGGGCACCGAAGTCGGTACCCTGGCCGGCGAGTTCGCCACTTGGGACGGTGTGATGACCTGCTACGAGGTGGGCGGCGGCCTGGATGCCGACCTGTTGCTGAAAGTCTGCGTCAATGACACTCACTCGCTGAGACAACTGCTCGACCGGATCTGGCTGACGGCCGGCGAAGGGGCGATCGTCGAGACGCACACGACGCTGATCATCGAGGAGTACTGAACTGCCATGAGGGCGGCTGACCGCCGGATGTAGATTCGACCGGCATCGCAAACCATCCATGAGGTGGTTCAACCTCACCGAAGCCCCAGCCGCCCAGGCACCAGCCTGACGGCTCAGGTGCCGGCCGAGAAGTCGGAGGCGTAACTGACTTGGTCGGCCGACAGCGCGTCGATGGCGATTCCCTCGGCCACCAGTTTCAGGGCTGCGAGGTCGCGGTCCTGCTCATCGCCGATGTCGTACACCCGGGCTTCGTAGGTGGCACCCTCCGCGGCCAGCCGGCAGAGGCTCAGGAACTGGTTCGCGAAGGACATGTCCATCACTTCGGACGGATGGCCCTCCGCAGCGGCCAGATTTACCAGACGACCCCTGGCGAGCAGGAACAGGTGGCGGCCGTCGTGCAGCGTGAACTCCTCGTTGTCGGTCCTGATGGTGCGCACGGATTCCGTCAGGGCTTCGAGTTCGGGGATTGCTATCTCGCAGTCGTAATGACCGGTGTTGCAGATCACCGCGCCGTCCTTCATCGATTCGAAATGACGGCCGACGATGACGTCCTTCATGCCGGTCGCGGTGCAGAACAGATCGCCTTCCGATGCTGCCTCGTCCATCGTCATGACTCGGAATCCATCCATGTGCGCCTTCAGCGCGGCCAGGGGTTCGACCTCGGTCACCACGACTTTCGAGCCCATGCCGCGGGCTCGCATGGCCAGGCCGCGGCCGCAGTGGCCGTAACCGGCGATGACGAAGGTCTTGCCAGCGAGCAGGATGCTGGTGGCTCGCAGGATGCCATCGAGGGTGGACTGACCGGTCCCGTGCACGTTGTCGAAGTCCCACTTGGTCGCCGCGTCGTTGACCGCGATGACCGGGAATCGCAGCGCACCTGCGTCGGCCATGGCGCGCAGCCTGTGCACTCCCGTTGTCGTCTCCTCGGTGCCGCCGATGATCGACTCGGCCGAGTCGACTCGCACCTCGTGCACACGGAAGATCAGATCGGCGCCGTCGTCGAGCGTCAGGGTCGGTGAGAACTCCAGAGTGCTATCGATGCAGCGATAGAAGTCCTCGACGTTCTGGCCGTGCCAGGCGTGGACCGAGTAACCCTCCGCAGCCAGCCAGGCGGCGACATCGTCCTGCGTCGACAACGGATTGCAGCCGGACCACGACACTTCCGCTCCGGCGGCGCAGATGCTCTCGATCAACACCGCGGTCTCCTTGGTGACGTGCAGGCAGCCGGCGACTCGCATGCCGACGAGAGGTTTCTCGGCTTCCGCCCGTTCCCTCAGCACCGCCAGCACCGGCATCCTGCTGCGCGCCCAATCGACGCGGCGGGCGCCCCCATCGGCCAACGAGATGTCGGCAACGGTGTAGCTGTCCGTCTCGTCCATGGTGCGGCCGACCTGACTCCCCCTCATCAACCTCGCTCACGAATTGAGGGGTCACTTAGAATCGAACCTCGCTCAGAATCCGAGGGGAATGAACCCCACTCGTTTCGTCCGCTCGGGAACAGGTCTGTTCTGATTGAACGGTCGACAACGGCGTGGAGTCGGGCGGTGAAGGTAGGTGTGCAGGTGAACCTCATGGTCGGATGGACGAGGGAACAGCCGGCCGTTCTCTCGCGTCCGTGGAATCAGAAGGACCCGCGGTGAAGTGCCGACTCCGCGTGGGGGAATCGCCCCGAGGTGGACCCGGTTGGTCCGAGAGGACCGGTAGGGCTCACGCCTGCAGAAACAGGTGGGGTTGTGGTTTGGTAGGGCGCTACTGATAGCCACCGTACTGCTGTTGTTGAGGCTGTTCGGCTTGTTGCTGGAAGTGGGCCGCGTACTGCTGAGCGTAGGCGCGTGCCGTAGCCTCGTCGTAGCCCTGTGCGATCAGCTGCTGCACATACGCCTCCATCGGGTCGAGACTCTCGACGCCTGCGAAGCCCTCGGTGGTCGTCTCACCGCCACCGCGGCGCAGGATGACCATCGTCGCGAGGATGATGATGATGAGCAGCAGAACGCCGCCGCCACCAGCTGCGAGGACCCATGTGTCGACGCCCTTGGTGTCCTCGGACTCCGTGCTGCCGCCTTCACAACCTGCCGCGGTCGGGTCGGCTGCGCAAGGGTCGGTCGCATCGGCTGGTACGAGGTTGATGTCGATCTGCTTGTAGATGACATAGGCGTCGCTGCCAGAGCCTTCGGTGATCTTGATCCAGATGGTCTGCTGAACGCCTTCGCCCACCTTGTACAGGTCGGAGATGTCGAGCGCCATCGAGAACGGATCCGAGTTGCCCAGTCCGTTCGTCGAGTTGTACTTGCCCTGCTCGTCCTTGGTGAACTTCTGTGCTGGACTGAGGTTCAGGTGGGTCGGGTCGAACGCGACCTCGACCTGGACATTTCCGTTCTCGCTGCCCGAGATGACGCTGCCGTTGATCCAGACCTTGTCGTCGGATTGCGTCTGACCATCGATCGGAGTCGTGATCTCGACCACCGGCGGTTCGTCGCCGTAGCTCTCTGGAACTATTCTGAAGAACATCATGTACGGCTCGCTCGCCTTGCCGGCCAGATCGTATACGGTCAGATCGATCCTGATGTCGAGCATGCCGTAGCCTTCCGGGTCGACTGTGATATTTCGGAACTGGTGCGAGAAGTCGGCAGAGTTCTCTTCCTTGATCTTGGCTGACGAGTCGGGGTTGAGTGCATCGTAAGGCCAGTCGAAGTAGACTTCCCACTTGTATCTCGAGATTCCTGAGGTTCCGTCCGTGGTGTCCGCATCACTGCTGTTCTCGGCCGTGAACTGGACGATGATGTCACCGGTTCGCTTCAACCTGACCTGCCAGAAGTCCTGACCGGAGTAATCCGGATGCTGGCCGAGATGCTGCATGTTGTCACGGCTCGATGGGTGATTCTTGACGGTGTATGTGGCCGACGGGCTGAACTCGTCCGCCTTCACATCGT
>CAUZSY010000137.1:0-5201 GCA_963582725.1 Candidatus Thalassarchaeaceae archaeon | reverse complement strand
TGACGAATCGAAGCGACCCGTTCCAGGACCAGTTGTCCGGTCGGGGGATGATCGCCGACATCAAGGCTCATGCCGTGATCAGTACTCACAGAGTGGGAATATTTTCGGACTTGACCGAGAAGAAGGCCGAGGTCGAGCACGAAGGTGTGCGGTCGTGTTGGACGACACAGGATCTCGGAAAGTGGGGCATCGCTCTGATGGTGGCGGAGTGGGGCGGCGGTCGTGAGACGGCGATGCTGGCCGGTGGTTCTGCCGGCGTGCCCCCGTGGTGGATGGCGACGGTATCGCTGATGATGTCGGTCTTCTTCCTGTTCGTTCAATATCCACTGATGTATCGTTTCTACCATCGCGATACCGACGACATAATGAGCGGAGCGCAGTTGAAGCGGTTGATCAAACGGACCCTGACCAAGGCCTCGGCACGATTGCACCTGGAGATCGATATGGCCGATTTCAAACATCAGGAACGAGAGATCTCCATCGATGTGATTGTGCCTTATCGAATCACCCATCGCTCCTACAGCACGCCACCGGAGATCAAGACCGCCTTCATCCACGACATACTGGAGGAGTTCGCGATCTTCGGCGAGATGCGACCATTGCAACTGAAAGCGCATCCGTTGAACCCACACGGCGGTTCGGCCGACGATCTGGCGACCGGCATCGATGGGGCAGAGACACCGGAGATATCTGCCGACAATCCGATGCTGGTCGACGACTACACCTCTTTCTTCGAGGATCTAAACACCTACGCTCGCATCGAAGATGCTGTACGAGACTGTCTGAAGCAGTATTTCAAACAGCGCGAGATCGAACGGAAGGGAGGGACAGCCGTCATGTCGGACGATGACGCGGTCTTCATCCGGGTCATCTATCGGCCGGCGCAGCGATTCGCCTTCTTTCGCTACAAGAAGACGCATCTGGATGTCGAAAAGGAGATCAGAGAGCATGTAGCATCCAATCTCGCCGAACTGCTCGGAGATAGAGAGGTGATAGTCAGCGCCTCGAACGAGGTCCAGACCCTGGCCGACCGGGCTGCCGCAGGACGGGTCGAAGAGAACCTGGAGAGCAAATCCGAGAAAGCTGGGGAGCATCAGGCATATGTAGCCAAGCAAGCCGGCATCGCCGGCACCCTGCTGCAGAACCAGTTCGTCGGTGACATCCTCTCCTCTGTCGAGTACGTGGCACACGAGAACCGAGCCCGGATCGACCGTTGGGGATTCTTCGGCCTCATCGTCTTCGTCTGGATCCCGTTCATGGCGTCGGGAGTGCTGGTCGGCGCGATGCTCGGTCTGGTCGCCCGGATGAAGTTCGAGCGGGTGCTCGCCGCCTGCCTGATCGGCGGCACCGCAGCGTCGATAACCTGGGCCTACACAGCCAGAGGCATCATCGAATTCATGGAGCGTTATCATGCTGAGGCGGCGATACCAGTGGTCATCGGCGTCATCGTCGTGCTCGCTTTCATGCATGTCCGAACCAACAAGCGGCGGCGCAAGGAGGCGCTGTTCAGCGAGACCCTTGAGTTCTTCACCAACACGGCCTCGAAGGAACGCGCTGGCGATTGATCAGGCCCGTTCTGCCGGCCGCTGCGCGCACCTTCCCACGTACACGATTCCACCGCACAGCCCTGCACGCACGCACCTGCCTGTCACCGCCCTGCGCGGACACTCCAGCCTGACACGACCCTGCACGCACCCTCCATCCTCTCACCGCTCTTCACAGCCCCCTCGGGCGGCCGCCCTCATTCGATCGATTTCGCGTGTTCGATGAGGTCCATCTGGCGCAGCCTCGAGACGCCCACCGGCGTCACCAGGACGGCTGAGACCACGATGAAGGCGATGACCAGCAGCGCGACCCCCGGGTCTAGGATCACCGGCATGTAGAACGCCCATGTCTTGAGCATCGAGAGCAGGCCGTAGGCCATCAGCGACGCCGCGATCGCACCCGCGACGCCGCCGAGCAGACCTATCGTGACGTGCTCTATCGTCAGCACCGAACCGAGACGACGAGATGAGGCGCCGAGAATCCTCAGCGTCGCGAATTCGTGGTCGTGCTCAGTCAGATTGATGAGCAGCGTGTTCAGCAGCACCAGGACGGCGATAGCGCCACCGACGAAGAGGAAGATGTACATGAAGCCCATCTGCTGTTCCCACGCCTTGTCGATGGCCGCGTTCATCTGTGCCCTGTCCAACAGCGTCACCCCTTCGACTGATTCCAGCGACTCGATGTCGGTTACAGAGACCGTCGCATCCGGGCCGTCCCGAAGATAGACGATGTTGTGGATGGTGAAGCCGATCTCCTCCAACTCCCTCGTGACATCACCGTGGTAGGCCCAGATCGAGCGCTCCATCTCTGAGATCACACCGACGATCCTGAACGGCATAGGTTCGGTTCCGATGACGAACACGGCCTCCTCGTCAAGTTCCAATCCGAGGATGTCGAATACCCCTTCATCGACGACCGCCTCGGTGACGCTGCTGTTCCTCGTCGGTAATCTACCATCTACCAGTCTGGTAGCATGCATAGTAGAGACTCCATCGTCGGAGAATCCCTTCATGGCGTGCAGATTCAGCGTCTTCGGATCGCCGGACATGTTGATCGGGATGACCAGACTCCATTCAGCCTCGTATTCAGGATGATCGTCGACCCAGGTCCTGATCGATTCATCGTTCAGTGGATAGAAGGCGGCGCTCATCTGCCAGGAGTCGGCCTCGCGCGATTCATCGAACAGGTCGAGCATCGCGACCCAGAGCATCATCGTGCCACCGAGGATCATCAGCGCGAGGCCGAGGCCTAAGATGGTGGTGAGAAGCCTTCCAGGTCGTCTGAAGGTAGCTCGGACGCCGAGACTCATTGTCGGCGAAAGGCGGGCGGTCAGGATCTGGATCACCTCTCCAGCCTGCTCGTTCGAACTGCGTCGCATCACCTCCAGAGGGGTCATCGACATCGCTCGTATGGCCGGTTTCAATCCAGCTACGAAGAGGATGGCCATGACGCCTAGCCAGATCGCCAGCATTATGCCGGGATAGTGTTCTATCCGAGAGACCGGCACACCGACCATCGACTCGAAGTACCATGTGGTCATCAACTCCGACATCCACATGCCGATCGGAATGCCGATGGTCGCGGCGGCTCCACCGAGGACCAGTGGCACCGAGAGATAGGACAGCAGAATCTGGTTGCCTGACACACCGATGGTCCGCATCACCGCTATCTCACGACTCTGTCGTCGCACAAGACGGTCGAGGCTGACTGCGATCACCATGGCTGAGATGCCACCGAGGACGAGGACGAAGAACGGCAGTATCTTCTCGTTGCCCTCGAGGTCCTGTCGCAGCACTTCGACGGTGTAGATCGAGGACCGGTCCTCGACCCTGACGTTGCTGACTCCGACATCGTTCAGGATACCCGATAATATCGATGTCAGTTCGATCAGTTCGGAGCCTTCCACCTCAACGGTGTCCTGGAGGTCGTAGGCCGGAGTGCCGGCCACATCGACCAGCAGCGAGGTTCGAGCGGTCGGCGGCAGATCGAACATGGTAGTCAATTCAGCCATGTCGAGATAGATGACGGCGTAGGCGGAATCGGCCGGAATCAATTGTTCCTTGCTGCCGATGAAGTAGAGATGGTTCGGGTGAAAGGCATATCCTACCACCGTTAGATTCCTCATCCGACCGTTCAACACGACTTGGATGACATCATCGATATCGTACCCCTGTTCGTCGTGCACATGCCTGTCCAACAGCACCTCCCCGGGCGACTCCGGCAATCTGCCCCACTCCTGATCGGGGTCCCGCCAGATCGTCGAGACACTATTCCCATTGCTGAAGTCAATGCCGTGGACTCGCATCGGGATCGATTCTCCATCAGCCCGAATGAACGATTCATCGTGGATGTATCTGGTTTCACAGGCGGCGACCTCGACCGGCAGGCCGCTCCTGTTGTCGATCAGTTCGTCGCACGCCGCCATCAGTTCGGTCGAGCCGTAGGTCCAGCCCGGCAAGGCTGTGACAGTCAGATCTGCCAGATTCGTGTCGACATAGAAGTTCTCCAGCGTCCGCTGGCCGTTCTGGCTGTGCTCTGCCATCATCAGACTCATGCTGGTCGACAGGATGACCAGCGCGGCGAACAGAATGCCTACGAACCCCTGTCGTCGCTGGCTCCTGGCCATCCTTCGCATCAACAGGCGCACGCCATCACCTCACGCATCTTCTCCGTTCTGATCAGAGTCAGAATCCTTTCTTCCGGGCAGGATCGCGCCCGCCACATCGCTCAGCCCACCGGCCACCTCGCCGACCCGCTGCACCGCCTCTCCGGCCACCGCCGCGGCCGCTTTGGTAGCGGTCGAAGCGATTCTGGTGACGCTGTCACCTATCGAGGCGGCGACCGTCGCACCGCTGCTGTCGCTGGCTCTGGAAGCGATCTGCCGAGCCGCGTTGGAGACCTCATCCGCAACGTGGGATATCGCCTCGCTGGTGCTCTGTGCGACACCTTCGACGGCGTGCTTCATTCGGCCAGAGGCGGTGCCGAGTCCGCCAGCATCGTCCTTGACCAGTTTGCCGGAGTCGATCTCCAGCACCCGGGTCGCGAACCGGGTCAGATTCCTGTCGTGCGTCACTATCAGCGCGGTGATGCCTTCGCTGCGGCAAGCGTCGACCAGCACTCGCATCACCTTGTCGCTGGTCGTCGAATCGAGGTTGCCGCTCAATTCGTCCCCGAGCAGCAATCTCGGCGCTTTGGCGAGGCTGCGAGCGATCGCGACACGTTGCTGCTCGCCACCGCTGATCTCCGATGGGAAGCGTTTATCGAGGCCTTCGAGACCGACTTGTTTCAGCAGTTGCAGCGCTCGTTCGCGGTCACGAGTGCCATGGATCTCCTGTGCGAGGATCACGTTCTCCAGCACCGTGAGGTCGTCGAGCAGATTGAAGAACTGGAACACGTAACTGATGTTCTCGCGGCGGAAGGTGGTCATCTCCTCGAGCGCTTTGGACCGCCTTCGCGATTCGAGCACTCGTGGTAGGTAGAATAGAATGCCCGCCAGGCTGTTGATCAGCCAGAGAAGGGGTGCGGCGAGGATTCGCCTGACACCGCCCGCCTTGTATTTGAGCCGCCACTGCTCCGACATATCTGGAGCCACCGGCACCTCCTCGCCTCGGAACAGATAGTGTCCAGCAGTCGGTATGTCGAGGGCCGAGACGATG
>CAUZSY010000136.1:0-5269 GCA_963582725.1 Candidatus Thalassarchaeaceae archaeon | reverse complement strand
CTTCTCAGGAGGCCACCGATTATATCCCAATCGAGCAGTTGGTGACGGGTGAGAGTGCAGTGATTCCAGCCACACCTCCCACACCTCTCATCCACAACGCCAACCTCATGTCAACGATTCCGCTGGAACAACCCGGCACTGGAGGGAATAGGACCTCGAAGGTCCTGATGATCGTCGGTGCGGCTTTACTCCTACTGGGGCTGTCGAGCAGCGCGTGGGGCCTGTCATCCATCGAAGACGATACCAATGTCTGGATCGGGGAGGTCCAGATCGACCTCGATGGAGGGATCGATTGGAATGGTTCTGGCCAGGTGACGAACGAGACGATCGTGCTCGGAAGCAAAGATGATCGGAGAATGCACTACCTAGTGATGATGAGCCACGATGCCGAACTCACGAACCTATCGGTGACAGACTCCGACGGCGTTGAGGTATTCGAACCCGAGGATTGCGAGGACAGCAATCCTGATGATGAAATCGACGATTGCGCCGACTACAGATACTACCATATCGGAAATCTGGTCGGCTCCAGCGGCCCTCACACCGTGAACCTCGATTCGACCGGTGACGTATTCTTCCTGCATACCGAGAGGACCTTCTCGGCCGTGGAGGAGACCGTCTGGGACTTGGCTGTTAAGGGAATGGTCATTGCTGGCTGCGGCACCAGTATCGGTTGCTGTCTGGGAGGTCTCCTGTTGATCATCGGCACTCTGACCAACTCAGGTAGGTTATGACCTCCATACGAGAGGGAACGAGCAGATGTCGTCGAACGGGCAGCCTGCGGGGTGGCTCTGATTCAGAGGTCGGCTTCCAGTCTGGCTACGAGGTCGGCCCGAAGCCCGCTGACGGCCAGTCCTCGGGCTGCCAGCTCGACCTTCAACTCCGCCACCGTCATCGACGCAGTGTTGATGATCAGGTCGTCATCCAGCAATGTTAGGTCGGCCAGCGCTGGACCGGAAACAGTAATCCCACGCGCCTTCGCCCCGGAGTCTTCGGGTCGTCCGATGAGTCCAGCCAGACCGGCATCGGTGGCGCGGTGCAGCATGACGGTGAGCGTGATGACGAGCAGCAGCAGGATGGCCGAGATGGTAGCGAGTGCCAGGAGCAGGCCGTAGCCTGTGGATTCGATCTCTACGACCAGTGGCTCGGCACCTATCAGATGAATCGCCACTACCGTGTTGGTCGATGCGTTGTCGCCACGGATGGCGCGGATGATCATCGTGTGGTTACCCTCGATCTCGACATCGGGCAGTTCGGCCAGTCTATCGATCATCATCGCATGGCTGACAGCGACGCTCGCTTCCCCCGACTCGTATGTCGGATGGTCCATCCATGTGTCGCGCATGTCCCAGGTTCGCCACTGCACCTCGACCGGTTCGCCCTGCAGCGTGAATGCCAACGATTCGCCTCGATTGACATGCACCTTGTCGTCGTGACCGACCTGTGATGCGAGAGTCACATTGAGCGATGTATCGAGGCCGTAGACGCGATTCGCTGCTTCCATGACCGCCGGATGGGCGTTGACATGACCGTGCCCGTAGACGTTGTTCTGCCTGTTCTTCGGCACCAGATCCTCGACACACGGCTCGTTCTTCAGCATGTAGTGGCACTGCCGATAGGTGGAGGTCTCCTGCATGATGTTGCGCACATCGAAGGGCGAGATGTCCGGATTCGCCTGATACATCAGAGCAGCGACTCCTGCCGCTCCCGGGGTGGCCATGCTGGTGCCCGACTTGCTGGTGTATTCGGTGCCGCTGTTCGCTTCAGGCGCCATCACGCTTGAACCGACGAACGCGATGTTCGGCTTGACCCGCCCCTCCTCGGTCGGCCCTTGACTGGAATACGCAGCGATGCCGGTGTCCTTGTCGAGAGCGCCGACCGTGATGACGTCCTCGGCGCTGCCGGGCGTGCCGATCTGGGCAGACACCGCATTGTTGCCGGCGGCGATGAACAGAGCGATGCCGTAGCGCATCATCTCGTTCGCCATCCGGTTGACCGATTCCTCCTCGGAACTGGTCCATTCGATCATGCCGGGACCGCCGAGCGACATCGACGCTGCTCGGATGTTGAAGTCGTGCCTGTGATCGACCGTCCACTGCATCCCGGCCATCACTGTCGCGAAGGACCCGGAGCCTCCTTCGTCCAGCACTTTGACACCGACGAGTTGAGCCTTCGGCGCGACCCCGACATATTCGAAGTCGGGTGCACCGGTGCCGGCTGTGATGCCGGCGCAATGGCTGCCGTGACCCTGGTCATCGTACGCTTCCACCTCTGTGCCGTTGGTCAGGGTGGGGTTGTTCACCGCGTCGTAGAATCCGATGACCTTCGGGTCGTCGGTGGAGTTGTCATCGTCGAGGTCGTCGAGACCGGAATGGTTGCCGTCGATGCCGGTGTCGATGATGGCGACGACGGACCCGGCGCCGGTATAACCGGTCTCGGCCCAGACGTCTGGGATGCCGTGGAGGTCGACGACTTCCGAGAGTTGCATGGAGAGGCGACCATCGAGTTCGATGAGCACGACACCGGGCAGGTCGGCGAGTTCGTCGAGATAGGCGACCTCGACGCGGCCAGCGATGGCGTCTATGATGTGATATCGCCACTGGACCGAGAAGCCGACCTGCTCTTCCAGCATCGATTCGTCGGCGTCGGTAGGAGTGTGGTCGAAGTCGACGATGACCGAGATGGTGCCCGCCTCGTCGACCCAGCCACCGCCGCCCATGCCTGCGGCGGCCATCCAGACCGCGTCGTGGATGCCGTCACGGTCGAGGTCCATCTCGGTGACATCCCACCATTCGTCAGGAACCCCGGCGGCGCCGGCGGAAGGGGTGTCAGAGGCTGGTGCTTGAGCGGCGGCCGGGAACATCGGCAGCAGGAACAGGAGCACGACAGAGAGTGCGATCATGACCAGCCAGAACGGTCTCGATGATTGTTCCACGAAAGCCGGTCCCACGGCTCGGATTTTAACGCGGCGGTCACCCGCGCCCGACATCGTGAAGCACCGAAGCCGGGCATCGACCCGCATGGTAGTTGCCCGCAGCCGGCTCGCTCGGCTCGGATGCTCGTACTTCATCACCGCTCTGCTGCTGACCAGTACCGCGTTTCTACTGGTCGGGCCTGACTCACCGGACCTGCCGCTCGGCACGGCCTCGGCGGCACCCTCGGACTCGACGACGACAAGCCCCGTGTCGGTCACGACGCCGAGTTACACTGCCGGCGACTGGTTCGAGTACATGGGTCACGACCAGGTCGTCATTGACACTCTGGGTATCATGCTGGCGAACGGCAGCGCACCGATCGAGGTCGATGTCAACTGGTCTCGGCCGCTGCTGATCAACTACACCGGCAGCATCGGCTGCGCGACGGAAACCTGGGCAGGCGTCTGCAACGTCGCTACGATGACGCACGGCCTGAACGCGACCCTGACATGGGATGAGAACCGGAGCGGTTACTCGAACGACACGATGATCGTCAACATCAGCCTCGATGAGACCTTCGAAGAGCCGTCTGGGCGCCGCGCCTTCTTCACGCTGAGCAACGGCAGCATCCACATCGACGCATGGTTCAGTGCCGGTGGCGAGGACAACCATCTGGAGGTGGAGGAGACATGGTCGGTGTTCCGTGAGAGGTTGGGTGACTGGCCTGAGACAATAGAATCGACGAGCGTCTGGTCGGTGGAAGAGGACATCGACAGGGTCGGCGAGCGCAGCACGAGGGTCAACGGCGGGCCGTGGAACATGACCCCAGCCAACACATCAGCCACGACTTCCTGGCTCTGGCGCAGCAACGGCACCGTCATCGCCCACACGGGCAACGATTCGGCGGATCAGAACGACGCGGCCCGACTGATGGTCGAGCAGGTGGGTGGCGAGGCTAGCATCGAACTGCTGCTGCATCCGATGGGCTACATGCTCGGGACGACGGTGTACGATGGCGACACGGCTCGCTCGAACCTGATGCTGCTGAATCACAGTTACCGAGCAGAACAGCAATCTCAGGTCGTCATCGTCGATCACGGCATCGGACCGCTCGGCTGGCTGGCCGTCATCGCGGCCATCGCGGTCGGCTTCGGTCTGCTGCTGGCTTCGATCAGAGTCGCCCAGAGAGCACGCGAGGTCGCGTTGACCAGTTCGGGCATGCCGCGGCACGTGCTCGAATCGATCGCCGAGGCGGTCGGCACCGATGTCTTCGATGAGATACTGACGGTGACCAGTGACGATGATGAGCCACCCCTGCAAGCCGATTCAGAGGCGGATCAGCCACGTGGCATCCTGGCCAGAGCCGAGCAGCGGGTCGAGGACGGCGATGACCTCCAGTTGGGCTCGCCGTCTGATGATCTCACCGACGGCTGATCCTTCCAGCGTCAGGGTGGCGCTGCCGCAGACGTCGTAGATGCCTATCCCGATCTCATGACAGATGACGATGCCGTCCGTCGACCAGTCGATCTCGGTCGGCGTTGAGTCCATCGCCGCTCCGGAGTCGATGCTGAAGGCGGCGCCGGAAGGATGGTCGACCACGAGATCGGTGCTGTCGCTGCCGTTGAACAAGGTCAGGTTCTGCATCTCGATCAGCGCTCCCGCGACATCGCGCACGGACACGCTGACATTCACAACGGTGCGCCGCATCGTCGTGTTCGGCTCGAGGTCGACCACGATCGAGAAGGTCGACGAGTCGACGCTTGCAGGCTCGTACGCGGTCAGTCTGAACTCACCGCTTATGCCCTCGACGCCTACCTCGTCGGTCCACCAGTAGACATCACCGGCGATCGCCTCACACCACCAGTGCACCTCCATCGCCTCGCCTGCCTCCCGAACGGTCAACTCGCCGACCTCCTCACAACCCGCCCATTGCACCGGTGGCGCTGCAGCCGGAGAGACCTCGTTCGTCGTCAGACGCGCCTTGACCTCTGGCTCTGCCGGAATCTCGATCGGACCGCCGTTCCCGGCCAGAACGCTCGTCTCGGTGTATTCGGCGCTCCAGACATCCGATTCCCGGATCGGGAAATCGAGCATCTCTCGAGCCGGTGAGTAGGTTCGAGAATCGGTGAAGTCGGATATGTCCAACCGTAGGAAGGTGAACTGGAAATCGAGGTCGATGACCCGTTCGACTCTCACGAAGGCGAGGTCGGAGACGCGCTGGTAACGAATCTCTGAGAAATCGATCAACAGCGTGCCGGACGTCAGTATGCCTGTGTTCGGCTCGGGGAAGGTGCCGGGTCCGCTGACCGTCGCTGTGACCTCGATGAGATGAACCGGCACCATCCGGCCGCTGT
>CAUZSY010000135.1:0-5361 GCA_963582725.1 Candidatus Thalassarchaeaceae archaeon | reverse complement strand
TATGGATCTCGAGCGGCACGATTTCGAACTCGACGACCTGATCGATCGGCTCAACGAGTCGGACACGAGGCTGCTGGCTCTGCAGGTGCCAGAGGGTCTGAAGATGCAGGCGTTGCCGATGATCGATGCTATAGAAGAGAGTACTTCAACAAAAGTGGTGTTGGCTGCTGACCCGTGCTACGGCGCCTGCGACTTGGTCCATGACAAGATGAAACGGATGGGTGTCGAACTGGTCGCTCACATGGGTCATTCACAGATGAACATCGATTCAGGCATGCCGACCCAGTTCATCCCGGTGACCTATGACGGTGAACCTGAACTACAGCCTGTGCTGCCGATCCTGCATCGACACCGCGATATCGCGACCGCTCGGCTGGCCGCACAGGGAACCGACGCGACCTCCCAAGAGGTGGACGGCGACGAGGCTGCGGCACAGCAGCTATTCCTCGACATGGTTGGTCGCATCGCACCTCTCAGTGACGCGCGGCTCGGTCTGGTCGGCAGCATCCAGCATCTGCATCTGCTGCCTGAATACAAGGAACGACTGGAATCGGCGGGCTTCGATGTGACGATCCCGGAAGGTGGCGAGCGACTGACCTTCCCGGGTCAGGTCCTCGGCTGCAACTACTCGGGTGACGAGACGTCCATCGGCCACTACATATTCCTCGGATCCGGGAATTTCCACCCGATCGGCCTAGTCCTCCACACCGGCAAACCGCTGGCCATGCTCGACCCTTACACCGGCGAGGCGGACGAGATGTCAGCCGAGAGGATCGAGAGGATCCTACGACAGCGATTCGGCCTGATAATGGCGGTGAAGGACGCGACGCGGTTCGCCATACTGATCGGCGAGAAACCGGGTCAGATGCGTCGCTCACTTGCTCTCCGCATGAAGCGGTTGCTTGAGAAACACGGCAAGCGCGGCTACCTGCTGGCCCTCGAACACATCGGACCCGAACTGCTGGACTTCTATCCTGTCGACGCTTATGTCAACACCGCATGCCCGCGCATCGCCATCGACGACTCCGTCCGCTACGACAAGCCGTTGATCACCCCGTTCGAACTAGAGGTCGCGCTCGGCGAGCAGAAGTGGGAGCACGGCTACCGCTTCGACGAGATTCCCTGACCTCTACGATGCCGCGGTGCAACAGAGCCGACCTGGCTCGCCCACGCTGCCCTTCATACGGACGCGATGAGTCGATGCAGGTTCGGTCAGCAACGACCGGTCGGAGTCGTCGTTCGACCGAGGCGAGAATAGGTGGGCGTTCGGTATGAAGTGGTCGGGAACGAACCACAAGATGGATTCGGGGGCGGAGGCGGTTTGAAGGTCAGGACCTAACTCGGAGCCGTTTGATGGAAGCGGAGGATGATTGGAGCCTCGACCTCTTCGAGAGGCGGTTGAAGGTCATCTCGCACGCTCTTGTCATCGCCACCATCACCATCGTCGCTCTGCAGACTCTGCAAGAGGTCCTGATGCCCCTATTCATCGCCCTCGGCCTCTATCTGGTGCTGAAACCGGGTGCCAACTGGCTCGAGAAGGAAGGGGTCCCACCGTTGATGGGTCACACCATAATGCTGCTGTTCCTGACTCTTGTCATCGTATCGACCGCCTTCTTCGCCTGGATGCAGATCGACGGATTCCTCGACGATGATGCACGAATAGAGGAATACAACCAGTCGTTCGGCGAGATCCTCCAGAACGGTACATCGATGCCCGGTCTCGGTGAATCGTTCCAGATGGCGCACGACAACTGGATGAACGGCACCGGGATGGCAGGCGTCGCTCAAGGGATGGGCTTCTCGGCTGACGGCATGGGTGGAGTGGTTACTTCATCGTTCTCGACAGGTCTGATGGTGCTGTTCATCCTGATGTTCGTAATCTTCGAAGCGAGTCTTCTGCCTGGTCGCATCAACGCCGCGTTCCCCGGTGATTCACTCGGCCGGTTCGATGCGGTCTCGAAGAAGGTGAGCGAGGGAGTCAACACCTATATCGTCGTCAAGACCGGGGTGAGTTTCGGCACCGGCGCCTGTGCCGGCATCATCATGTTGCTGTTCGGCATCGACCTCTGGTTCGTCTGGGCACTGCTGACTTTCCTGCTCAACTACATTCCATACATCGGCAGTCTGATGGCCACCGTACCACCGATTCTCCTGGCCGCTCTCGCGATGGGGCTGGGCGGCATGTTCGCGGTGTTCGTCGTCCTGCTGCTGTTGAACCAACAGGTGTGGGGCAATGTCATCGAGACCAAATGGTCCGGCACTGCTCTGGATGTCAGTCCGGTCCTGCTGATCATCGTCACCACCTTCGCCTTCTGGTTATGGGGCATCATCGGCATGGTCGTCTCGATACCCTACATGATGGTCGTCAAGATCATCCTCGAGAACATCGAGAGGACCCGCCCGCTGGCGGTGCTGATGTCCGAGAGGGCGCCAGACCTGAGAAAGGTCTGGCAGGACGCTCTGGAGGACGGTAAACTGGAGACCTGGGAGTTGAGTCGATTGCTGGAGCTACAGCGGAACCTGAACATCTCCGAGCACGAGATGAAGCGGGTCGCTGGTCGCTCGGCCGTCGATGCGGCGCTGGAGCGAGGCGAGGTCGCCAAGATAGAAGTCGATTTCATCCAGCGGGTTGCACGAGGCTCACCGGTTCAGGACGCTGTTCGGACCGGCCTTGTAGCCGGCCCGATCACTGAGGACATGAGTCGATTCCTGCAGCATCTGTCGCTGCACCTCGAGGAGCACTTCGAAGAAGAGTGACGTCCTGCCCCACGAGGCTGGTGCCTGTCGTTTTCGCCCCGTCACTTCAAGACTCGTGCACCCGCCATCTCACATACCCTTCGGTCCACTCCACCTCGACCCAGCCGTCCTGCTGTTCTCCGAGAGATTCGAGCCAACCGGCTCTCGCCTGACCATCTTGCACCCCCTCCACCCATCTCACTAGCCTGTTCGCGTAGTGCGCGCGATACTTCTTCGACCAGATTTGGGGAACGCGACGAGCCAGATGAAGATGAACATCAATCGTGGACTAATCCGGTGCGCTCCCGCACCGATGTGAGGTCGGAGGCACTTGACTGAGGGGACATGACGGCGACTGCTCGGCATCTCTAATAACGGCGGAATGGCGACGCGGTGCGAATGGCCGGATATCTCGACCGAATAGGCGCCGGGAAGGTGCTCGTCGATGCGGCGCCGTTCTCGTTCGACTGGCTGCCAGACACTCTGGTCGGCCGTGACGATGAACTCGGCGATCTGGCGGCGATGTTCATGGCCATCGAGAATCCGGGCATCAGCGGTCGCGCCATCATCTCGGGACCTGTCGGCTCCGGCAAGACCGCCATAGCACGCCGTATGTGCCTCGACCTGCAGAGACATCTGTCCGAGAAGCGGGGCATCCGAGTCGCACATGTCAACTGCCGCAATCACTCGACGACGGCGCAGGTGCTGCAGCGCATCGCACAGATCCTCGACCATCGAGTCCCGGAACGCGGCTTCAGCACCGCCGAGATCGTTCAGGGCATCCGACGCAATCTGCGGGCCCGCAACGACCACCTGCTGCTGGTGCTGGACGAGATCAGCGTGCTCCTGCAGCGCGAGGGAGATGGACTGCTCTACAAGTTGCTGCGCATCGACGAAGGGCGGCAGCATCAGGGGACGCTGTCACTGGTCCTGATCAGCCAGGAGCAGGTCCTGCACCTGTTCGAGGCGGCCGTGCTGTCGCGCTTCGGCCAGAGCAACCATGTGAAGGCCGGACCGTACGACGACGCTGGACTGCGCCTGATCGTCTCCCAGAGGGCCAAACTGACCTGCAGGCTGGATTCGGTGCCATCGGAGGTGGTCGACAAGATCGCCGCGTTCGCGGCTGAGACCGGCGATGCACGTCACGCCATCGAACTGCTCGAAGCGGCGGTCCGACGCTGTGAGCGCGATGAGACGGCCGGCGGGCTGGTCCGCCCGTCGGACGTCCGGCCGAGCAGTCGCCGGCGAGCCATCATCGATCTCGATCAGGTCGACTATCTGGGCGAGCATCAGCAACTGGCGCTGCTCGCGCTCTGCCGTCGTCTGCGACGCGATACGCGAATCAGCAGCGGTGACGCGGAGAAACTCTACCATGTCGTCTGCGAGGAGCACGAGAGGCGGCCGCGCGGTCACACATCGTTCTGGACCTATCTGAAGCGGCTCGAGGAGCAGGGCTTCATCGTCACCGAGAGAGCCCCGGCGAGGGCTGGCCGCGGCCGCACGCAGAGCATCACGGCTCCGAACATCCTGCCCTCAGCACTGGAGAAGCGACTGGAGAGGAATCTCCAGCGCGCCGCATGACGACGCGGCGTGAACGACCAATCGATCTCGGGGAATGGTGATTCGGGGTTCGATCCGGTCCAACCTCGGTCATCTCAGACCGATGGCATGACTGCGATGGCGGGTGAACGGCAGCGGTGAATGAAACGACGGAAATCCCGGTGGTCTCTTATACGGAGCATCTGTCGGCCGGCCGCTGAGTGATTGAAATGGCTGACGACCAAGTGTTCAAGGCGGTGGTGAACGACACCGACCCGACGGCTGGGGGAAGGTCCTACTCGGTCGACATCAGTGGCTTGAACTTCAACCACTTCCTCGGCCGGAAGATTGGTGATGTTGTCGATGGGCTGTTCGTGGGAGAGGGAGATGACACCCTCTCAGGTTACAAGCTGGAGATCACCGGCGGCAGCGACAGGACCGGCCGGCCGATGCGCCCAGACGTCAGTGGCGCCGGAATATTCTCGGTACTGGTCAGCCCCGGTATCGGCTACAAGGGCAAGCGCTATGTCAAGAAGAGAGGTCGTGTATATCGCTACAAGTACGACGGTATCCGGCGCCGCCGGAATCTGCGTGGCAACATCATCTCACAAGATACCCGTCAACTCAACCTGAAGGTCATCGAGCATGGGCCCCGGTCGCTCGACGAGACGCTGAACGGCGCAGAAGACGCTGACGATGAGTGAGATGAAGGAGTGGGTGGACTCTGGCGACGCTACCGCGACAGCCTGAGGCCAACATAGGACTCGTCGGACATGTCGACCACGGCAAGACTACGCTGACGGAAGCGCTGTCGGGCACCTGGACCGACACCCACTCCGAAGAGCGAAAGCGTGGTATCAGCATCAAACTCGGCTATGCGGACACCGCGTTCTACAGGACCGGAGACGGCGAGTCATACTCGAGCGGCCGTCGGCCCGATGGTGCCAAGGACATCGCTGAGGAACTGCTGCGAGTGGTCTCCTTCGTCGACGCACCCGGCCACGAGACTCTGATGGCTGTGATGATCAGCGGTGCCAGCATCATGGATGGAGCGCTGCTCCTGATAGCGGCCAACGAGGAGTGCCC
>CAUZSY010000134.1:0-5428 GCA_963582725.1 Candidatus Thalassarchaeaceae archaeon | reverse complement strand
GCGACCGGCTGTTGCATACAACGCAGTCACCTCGGCAGCTTCCTCCGCAGCCGCCTCATCACCCCCATCTCGGCCGAGCGAGAAGGCGAACTGTCCTATCCTGTCGTTCGCCTCTGAACGCCAACGAAGTGCACCTTCGAAAGACCAGCACTCGATGTGACCGTCCCAGTCGCCGGCCAGCACCACGTCGGGCAGCAGAGCCATGGCCGAGATGGCGGTGGGCAGACGGCGCTCCCACCAGCAGACCTCGGCGAGGTTCCACTCATCCGCAGCCGCCATGCATTCACCTCAACCGCTGCTCGCCCATGACCCTTCGCCCGTCGAATGTCACGAATATCCCCCCAGTAAGAAGGTCAGAAGAACGGTTGTCGTGTCGGTATGGTATGTTATAATTCGAAGGTGATGATAGGTATTCTCCGGAATGGAGATTATAGGAGTTCGACTGCGCTCTGTATGGATGATGGGGCTCCTCGCTTGTCCCCTCGGCTCGAGCGTGCGTGCGCAACCATAGAGAATCCAGGATTACCTCGCGGAGAACCCGAACAGGTGTCTGAATTCCTACCCACCCTGTTTGTCGCGTTAGTGACGGCGCTGGTAGTCGTCTCCGCATCGACGGGCTGGGTGGATAGCACTCTGGCGGACGGTTCCGTGAAGAACAACAGCAGGTGGGCTCATCTGGCGGCAGCATATGAGCACATTGCATCCCAGCCCGGAGTCGATGTCATCATCATCGGCTCATCGCGGCTGTACTCAGGAATAGACGGCTCCTGTCTGGACGCCAAAACGAACCATAGCGGCACATCTCATTGGAACCTCGCGGTCAGAGGCGATTTCCCATACATGAGATTGCCAGAGACGGACGTACTTGTGAGAGCGAATGCTCAGATAGTGGTGATAGAGGCGGGACCCAACACATTCTCACCAGGAATAGGGACTCGCAAGAACAGACTTCGATGGGAGGTCGAATCCCTCTCGATGGAGTTCGACGGGGATGAGTCTTGGTGGCCTCTGGTCCGCGCCGAGGACGAGGTGTATCTGGCCACGAGTATCATAGATAGGTATCGCATCAGCCAATCATTCACACCCGAATCAAGTGATGAGTTAGCCCACCGTTTCCTTCTGTTAGGGGATTCGCGGGCGATGGAATGGAGGGACGGGATGATGCCGGATCAACCGGGCTCTCCGGAATGGATTAGTGCCCTGAAAGATCCTCCAAGGAACGACGAAGTGAACTTATCATCCGAAGAGATGGCAGAATACATTGAGGTTCTGACCGCCTCCACCTTCTGGCAGGCCTCGTCCGCTGACCATCACAACAGGCGTTCGCTCGAGCACATCATCGAATCACTCGAGAGCAATGGTACCAAAGTGATTCTCTATGCTCCAGCCGTCCATCCAGATTTTCTCGATGCCATTCCAGCTGGTTTTTGGGATGAGTTCAACATGTCGCGAGAATCTCTGACCGTGGATGGCAGGCCATATGTTGACGACACGTTCGAGAGCTGGAATCAATCCTCATTCACAGATCCGGTCCACTTCACTGAATCGGGTCGGGAACGATTGTGCAAAGAGATGGGTCGGGCGATAGACTCCTCACTCCATAAGGTGGTGTGATGGGATTCGACTTCACCAACCCGCAGTACTACCTCTGGTTCCTGCCGGTGACCTTGATCCTAGTCTTCGCGCTCTCCAAGAGGAAGAGGTCCAGACAGATAGGGATTCTCTGCGCGATGAGCTATATCTTTTTCATGCTCGCTTCAGGTTGGCATGTACTGCTGTTATTGACTTCGACTCTTGTCGATTGGTCAGCCGGAAACCGGATTCACCGAATTGGCGAGCAACGACTGAAGAAGAGATGGTTGAAGCTGAGCCTGGTCACGAATTTGACCCTGCTCGGGGTGTTCAAGTATCTCGATCTGATAATAGAGACACTCGGATGGTGGTCGCTGCAAGTGGGCGGCACCCTGCCGTTCAACCCACCCGGATTGCTGCTTCCGGTAGGGATTTCCTTCTACACCTTCCAGACGATGTCGTACACCATAGACATCTATCGGGGGAAAAACACACCAGCTGACACATTCATCGATTTCGCCTGCTATGCTGCATTCTTCCCCCAACTCGTCGCCGGCCCGATAGTCCGATTCGATTACTTCCGCGAACAGATAAATGCACCTCTGGAGCAGAGCGTCGGTCGATTTCGTCTCGGTCTCTCGCTGATAGTCTACGGATTGGTCAAGAAACTGGTATTCGCCGACAACTTCGCTTTCCATGTGAACTCGATATTCGTGGATGGTGCACCACTCGACAACATCATTCTTGTGTATTGGGGAGCATTCTTGTTCGGCCTGCAGATCTACTGTGATTTTTCAGCCTATACCGATATCGCGATAGGTTCTGGTCATCTCTTCGGCATCAGATTGCCCGAGAATTTCAAGGGGCCGTACGGTGCAGCATCTCCTGCGGAGTTCTGGCGAAGGTGGCATGTCTCCCTATCTACATGGTTGCGTGACTATCTTTACATCTCTCTAGGGGGGAATCGGCACGGCGTCAGGCGGATGTACATCGCTTTGATGACCACGATGGTCCTAGGTGGTTTATGGCATGGAGCCTCGTGGAATTTCGTTCTCTGGGGGTTCTTACATGGATTATTACTAATCGCTCACCGCAACATCTCCGGTAAGAAATGGAACATCCGTTTCGCTGAAACGAGACCTAGACTGCATCACATCTCTGCCCTGTTGGTGACTCAGTGGTTCATCTTCCTGACGTGGCTCGTCTTCAGGGTCGAGGAGACAGCGATGATGCTCCGTTCTCTGAAGACCTTCATCTTCATTGACGTGCGTCTTGATCCGACCGAAGCCTTCGACTCCTTACCGGGTCTTCAGTGGTTGATGATCATTCTCGCACTAGGTTTCTGCATCGTTCACTGCACCAGCACCATCAACGGAGGCCGATTGAAGTACGCTGTCGCCCGACTCCCTAACATCCGCTGGGGTCTGGTGATGGGCTTGGGAATCGCATCCATATGGCTGCTGCGACCTCAGGAAGCGGTCGAGTTCATCTATTTCCGATTTTGAGCTATTTCTCTTGATTTGGCTCGTCAGGTGGTGACGCCGTACAGGGAATGGATCTTGTCAGCCAGATAGTCGACGAACGGTGTCGGGCTGGGCGCCGCACCGGTCGCCTCCTCGACCAACGCCGCCGGCGTCAGGATCGAGCCTCGTGCGTGCACTCGCGAGCGCATCCAGTCGAGCAGCGGTCGGAACTCGCCGACCCGCCACGAATCCTCCAGCGTCGCGCCATCGGACTCGATATCGGCCCGGGCCGCCGCCATCAACTGGGCCGAATACAGGTTCCCCAGGGTGTAGGTGGGGAAGTAACCGAAGGCGGCCAGCGACCAGTGGATGTCCTGCAGCACACCTTCGCTCCGGGTGGTTGAACGGATGCCGAGGAATCTCTCGTACATGTCATCCCAGGCGTCGGGAAGATCGTCGACCTCCAGATCTCCGTGGATCAGCATCTTCTCGATCTCGTAACGGATCATCACATGCAGGTTGTAGGTCGCTTCATCGGCCTCTACGCGGATCAACGATGGCGTCACCTCGTTGACCGAGCGCCACAGCATTTCGGCCGTCACGCCGCGCATCTGCTCCGGCATGTTCTGCTGCCACATCGGCAGCACCCACTCGCAGAACGCCAGACTCCTGCCGACCTGATTCTCCCACAACCGACTCTGGCTCTCGTGCAGACCGAGCCCGTTCGCCTGGCCGGCCGGCTGGTGGTCGAGCAGTCGTGGTCGGCCCTGTTCGTAGAGTCCGTGACCGGTCTCGTGCAGCGAGCCGTAGAGAGAGCAGAACGGCTCCGAATCGTTGTATCGGGTCGTCCAGCGGACGTCATCGGGATTCGAGCCGCCGCAGAACGGGTGCGTGCTCGCATCCCGCCTGCCGGCATCGAAATCGAAGCCGATGGCTTCCGAGACGGCATGGCTGAGGGCTGCCTGTGGTGCCTGCGGCCAGCTGTTGCCGGTCACCCAGGACATGTCAACCGGGGGGCACTCGCCGACCGCTCGGATCAGCGGCACCGATGAGTCTCGCAGACCGGCGAACAGGGGGTCGACCTGCGCGACTGTCAGTCCGGATTCGTACAGGTCGAGCAGCGCGTCGTAGGGTGACGCCTCGTAGCCGAGATAGCCGGCCAGCCCCCGCATCAGGTCGATCATCAACGCCAGGTCATCGCGAAAGATGCCGAAGTCGTCCTTCTCTCGCGCTTCCGCCCAGGTGATCAGCGACTTCGACTTGTGGCGCGCCAGCCTCTCGACGAACTCGGCCGGCTTCTTCGTCTCCTTGTCGTAGGCGTCGCGCAGCAGCCGCAGGTTGCCCCGCACGACTTCGCCGCTGACCCCGTTCGTCCTATCCGATTCGGCCTCCTCAGCCCCGGCTCGCTCGGCCTCGGCCGCGATCAGCGCTTCGCCCATCGCCGGGTCGGTCATCATTGCGTGACTCGCCTTCGATAGCCAGGCCAGCTGCTCGGCTCTCAGCGGCGCTGCCTTCGGCGGCATCATCACCTCCTGATCCCAGCCTAGCAGACCCTCGATCTGAGCGATGGTGTCGATCTCACGGACCCGCGTCATCAGAGCGTCATAGGCGGTGGTCATGCGCTTCGGATGGGCGCCGGACCCATCTGCGTTCCCCCACCTGCCTTTCCAGAGCAGGTCCGGCAACGCGACGGCAGTGCAGTGGGTCAGAGCAAAGGATGAAGGGAACGGGGGATGGTCTGGGGCGAGCAGCGATTCACTTCGCCATTCAGTTGATCAGGTATTCTCTGCCACCCGCCGTCAACAGATGGATGGGACTGCTAGGCCATTCCGAGGAGTACTGGCAGAGCAGGAAGACCCCCTAACTGATGCAGAGAGCGCTCGGCTCGACGGCCCTCGCCTCATTCGTCCTCGCCTTCGTGTTCTACCACATCACAGCTGCCTCGGTCCCGGTCTTCACTCCCGATTCCGCCGGTGTCGGCGGCATGACGGGCTTCCTTGCCGGTGCCAGCGCCGGTTGGTGGCTCTGGCTCGGGCATGGTGACCTATGTCGGCCATCAATTGATATTCGCACGCCACATACCCGGATCACGGACTTCCTGAGGAATCTGAATTCCCGTAGTCAGAGCGTACATCGTTCCTTCATGCACCTCGATATCTACGACTCCTACAAGATGGGTTACATGGATGGAATCACTGGGGTCATCTGGATCGAGTCCTCGGATGAAGCCCCTCGTGAAGTCACCGAAGAGAATCCTACCACGTAGAGATTCTGGGAAAGCATCGCTGTCTGGCACTTGCTCACCTACCCAGATGGCTGCCCATGGAGCCTCGTACATCCGCGAGTCCTCGACCATGAATGTGTGATTGTACTCCCGTGTGTAGTTCAAAACG
>CAUZSY010000133.1:0-5490 GCA_963582725.1 Candidatus Thalassarchaeaceae archaeon | reverse complement strand
ATGGAGATTTCAACGATTGCGGTCTTACAGGATATCCGAATATTGTCAACGTCCACGGAACCAATGACGGTACCATCGATTACAACGGTGGACAGATCTTTGGAGAGCCCTACGCCTCTTCCCCTGATGGTGCTGCAGAATGGGCCAACCGCTCCGGATGTGATCGCACATCAACCCAGATGGGCACAATGGATCTGGTGGATGGAGATGGTAACAATGAAACAACTCAACTTCAACACCTCGACTGTGCGCGGGGGAACCGAGTGGCACATTGGAGGTTGTCTGCAGTCGACCACATCCCTACATTCACTGATGGATCGTTGATCAACGCCGCATTCGACTGGGCATTCAACCAGCCGGTGGAGATCGAGGGATGTACTGACGTCAACGCTACCAACTACAACGAGAACGCAACGGTTGACGATGGCTCATGCGAGTATCCGCCACCACAGGTGCCGGGTTGCATGGATTCCGACGCGACCAATTACGCTGAGAACGCAACTGTGGACGACGGTTCGTGCGAATATCCCCCACAACCGGTGCCGGGTTGCATGGATTCCGACGCCACCAATTACGCTCAGAACGCAACTGTGGACGACGGTTCGTGCGAATATCCTCCACCACCGGTGCCGGGTTGCATGAATGCAACAGCCACCAACTACGATGAGAATGCGACTGTGGACGACGGTTCATGCGTATATCCGCCACCACCCGTTCCAGGATGCATGAATGCAACAGCCACCAACTACGATGAGAATGCGACTGTGGACGACGGTTCATGCGTATATCCACCACCACCCGTTCCAGGATGCATGAATGCAACAGCCACCAACTACGATGAGAATGCGACTGTGGATGATGGCTCGTGTGTGTATCCTCCACCACCGGAACCTCCGGCAGATGATGACCCATCCACATCCATCGATGATGACCAAGATGAGGATTCGAGCGGCATCGAATCTGAATCACCACAGAAATCCGGAATCGTAGAGAATATCAGCATGGTGAACATCGTTCTGGGAGTTGTCCTGGTTCTGCTGTTGAGCGTGTTCGTGTTGCTTAAACTAGGGAGTCGCGCGTCAACGAACCGCTACGACCGACTCCGATGAAATCGGCGAAATGAACAGCGATTGAGCAAGGATGCTTGAGTGATGTTCGATTCCCGGAATTAGTCCGAGGAGTGTGGATCCACAAGTGTCCATACCCCTCAGGACCTGACAGACCTGCCGTGGCTCAATTCATGCTGTTTTCCTTGTGGAGTCTGAACTGATCGACGATGCTGATCGCCGGGTGCAGTCGCTGCCAGAGGCCGCTCACATCATGCGAGAGACGATACGTTCGGTCTGCAGGCTGCTCAGTCCCAACGGCCGGTACGCGAGCGGACCGCCTTCATCGAGCACCGGTTCCTGCTCGCCAAGGGTGGCTCGCGAATCTGTCTCGAAGAACAGTCCAGTGTGAATCTCCTCGCCCCACACCATCGCCCTCTCGATGCCGGCCTTCCAGTCGCTCGGGTCGTGATCGAGATCTTCCAGCGGAACCACGCGCTGCCTGAAGAACTGGTACGTGTTGACCTTGTTGAAGGTGACACAGGGGCTGAACACGTCGAGCAGGGAGAAGCCCTTGTGTTCGATGCCGGCGATCATCAGAGCGATCAGCTGCTTGATGTTGCCCGTGTAGCCACGGGCCACCCAGGTCGCCCCTGCGGTGATCGCATTGGCGATCGGATTGATCGGCAGCTCGATACTGCCGTGCGGCGTGGTCTTGGTCTTCATGCCCAACTCGCTGGTCGGGGAGATCTGACCGGTAGTGAGACCATAGATCTGGTTGTCCATGACGATGTACAACACGTCGAGGTTGCGTCTGGCGGTGTGCGTGAAGTGGTTGCCGCCGATGCCGTAGCCGTCGCCGTCACCGCCGGTGACGATGACCGTCATCTCATGGTTAGCGAGCTTCGCCCCGGTGGCGTGCGGCAGCGAGCGCCCATGCAGGGTGTGCATGCCGAACGAGTTGAAGAAGCCGGGGAAGTTGGATGAGCATCCGATGCCGCTGATGGTCATTATCCGATGCGGTTGGAGGCCTAGATGGGCGACCGCTTTCTGCAGGCCGCTGAGCACTCCGAAGTCGCCGCATCCGGGGCACCAGTCGGGATCCACCTTGCCCTTGAAATCCTTCGCAGTCAGACTCACTTCCACATTCGTGCTGGTCATTCAATCACCTCCTCAAACTATGATTTCCTCATACGGCACCGACAATTCCTCGTCACCTGCGAGTTGCCGCTGCACCGCTTCCATGATATGGTGCGGCTTGAATGGTTCACCGTCGTACTTCCTGATGTGGCCGGTCACCGTGAAGCCGGTCTCGCTGCGCAGATATCGGTGGAACAGACCCGTGTAGTTGTTCTCGATGATGATGGTACGCCGGCAGGATTCGAGCAACTCCGTCGCCTCCTTCGCGTGGAACGGTACCAGCCACTTGAACTGCAGCTGGTTGGCGACCACACCGGCCGCCGCCAACTGTTCGATCGCCTCTCCGATCACACCGACGGTCGATCCCCAGCCGATCAGGGTGACCTCGGCGTCGGCCGGTCCGACGATCTCGGGCGGTGGCAGCTCGGTCAGCAATCCCTCCATCTTGCGCTGCCGCTTCTCCATCATCGCGCGCCGCTTGTGCGGGTGCGTGTACTCGTCGCTGATCAGAACCCCGTCGGGCATGTGCTCGTCGGTCGCTGCCACATGCTCGTAGCCGGCGAGGCCGGGCAGGGCGCGTGGCGAGATTCCGCTGTCGGTGAACTTGTAACGCTCGTAGGAGCCCGCCTCTTCGCCAACCTCGCTGATCAGCTCGCCACGGTCGATGGCCGGATTCATGTCGAGCAGGTCCGGGTCGATGGTCGAGGTCTCGTCCGAGATCATCAGGTCGGACAGGATGATCGCCGGCAGCTGATACTTGTCGGACAGGTTGAACACTTCGGGAATGGTCTGGAAGCCGTCGAGCGGGCTGGTCGGGGCGAGCACGAGTTTCGGGAAGTCGCCATGGCTGGCACCGAGCGCCTGCCACAGGTCACCCTGTTCGGTCTTGGTCGGCACGCCCGTCGACGGTCCCGCCCGCTGCACGTCGACGATGACGATGGGCACCTCCATCATGGCGGCCGCACCGACCGCCTCGGTCATCAGAGCGAAACCGCCGCCGGAGGTCGCACACATCGAACGGCAGCCGGCGTGCGCGGCGCCGATGGTCATGCAGATGACACCGATCTCATCTTCCACCTGGCGCACCATGATGTCCAGTTCGCGAGCGTTCGCGGCCATCCAGTGCAGGATGCCGGTGGATGGACTCATCGGATAGGCGCAGTAGAACTTGACACCTGCTCCAGCCGCCCCCATCGCGAAGGCCTCATTGCCCTGCCAGACGGCGAGCGGCTTGTCGCCACGCGGCATCTGCTGAGATGCTGGCTGGAAGTTCTCAGCAGAATGGTCGTAGGCAAGGCGCGCGACCCTGACGTTCTCCGTCACCAGAGCCTCGCTCTTGCCCGAGAACTGGAATTCAAGCATATCTTCGAGCGCTTCGACCTCGATGCCTAGCAGTTGGCTCGCGACCGCGATAGCGACCGTGTTCTGCATCAGCGCGTTGGACCCCTTGCCCGCCAGTTCCTTGACCGCCATCGGGCAGAGTTGGACCCCTTCGGCCGTATCGCCAGGAGTTATCGTGTCGCTGTTGTAGATGACCGAGGCGCCGCTGACGAGATGCTCCAGATGACGGTCCATCGTGTCCTGATTGAGACAGATGAGCAGGTCGATGACATCGCCGTGGGTGCGTACGGGCCGTTCGCTGGCCCTCACCGTGAGGAAGGAATGGCCGCCTCGAATGATCGATTGATAGGCGTTGTAGGCGTACATGTTGATGCCCCTGCGAGCGAACATCCGAGCGAGGATGTTGCCCGGGGTGGCGATGCCTTGGCCGGCTGCGCCGCCGATGCTGATGACGTGATCGAAACCGCTCACCGCCGCTCACCTGCCCGTGTGCATCTCTGCACGATTCCGATTCCCATACTCACAGGGCCTCTTGCGAAGGTCAGGCCGTTATATCCGTTCCTCTCCATCCCGTTGTCCGACCATCCTCAGCCTTCAATGCAGCGTCGGTGAACTAATTCTTACGAGAGCATCGGGAACCGTCGAAAGTTCAAGCTGCGATGCATGAAGGAACTGACTACTGGTGGTCGATGAGATGCCGATTATACGGCGCCATGTTCGGTGGCGATATGGTTGATGAACCACCGGCGAGCGGGTTGAGCCTCAGGCTGGCAGGCGCTCGTTCAGCAGCCGCAGCAGACCGCGCAGCGTCACTTCGCTGACACCGCAGACCGAGCACACCTCGCTCTGGGTCCGCGGGCTTCCCGAGTCGTGGCTGGCCCGGTAGAGAACGACGCCAGCGATGCCGCTCGGCTTCTTGCCCTGCCAAGCGAGGTCGTTCTTCACCGCGTCCCAGATCTCGTGCGCTCTGCCTAGTGCCTGCGAGGGCAGGCCGAGGTCGGAGTGGAACTTCTCGAAGTACTCCTCCGGTCCTGTCACATGGTGCATGCCGAGCATCCTCGACACCAGCCGGATGGTCCGCTTCAGCTCCTTCAGATCCTGCGGGCTGTTCATATCGAAGTTCCCAGCGATGGTCTCGATCCGCCGCGGTAGCTTCGCTTCACGGGCCGCTAGGTAGACGCAGGCGGCGGTGACGCCACGGATGCTCCGACCGGTGACAAGGCCGCCCTCGACCGCCTTGCGATAGAGGCCGCTGGCGATCTCCCTGGTCTGCGGCGTCAGATCGCCTCTGTCCCGGATGAACTGCATCGCCTTCGAGAGGTTCCGGCTCCGGCTGTCGCGCGTCTTCGACCGATGGTCGATGGTCGCGCGTCGCCGCCAGTCGCGCGCCTGACGGTTCGACATGCCGTGTCTGGCCGCCGCGCCGCTGTACAGGTCGCGTCGGTCGATGACGGTGTTCAGCCCCTTGTCGGAGAGACTCAGAGTGGTCGGTGCACCGACCCGGGACCTGTCAGATCCATCGCTGTGGTTGACCCATTCCGCGCCGGGGTCGATCATATTCATCTCGGCGACGAAACCGCATTCCGCGCAAGACGTCTCGCCGCGAACCGCATCGAGGTCCCACTCCGACAAACCGCAATTCGGACAAGGTTCGCTCTGGCCGTCGGTGCTGCGGCGTGATGGCCTGGACGGTGCGATGAAGCCCTCGCGTGGCTGGCGCTTCGGTTCACTATTCTCGGACTCTGTCCTAGTGCTGTTCTCATCACTCATTGAATCACCTCTTCTCAACTGACGGTTGTATAGTGTTGATTTCGGAGTATATAAGGATATCGTTCTATCGTCCAAATGATTCCGGTCGACCGAAGACCTGCACCCCTTGCCACCTGCTTTGAAGTCGGGAGATGCGCTCGGTCGGCTGTGCGCGTCATCAGACTGCCCGGCATCCATCACGATGCGGTCTGCA
>CAUZSY010000132.1:0-5495 GCA_963582725.1 Candidatus Thalassarchaeaceae archaeon | reverse complement strand
CGGCTGTGGATCACCGAGTCGCTGCGCGGACTCGTCAGCGGCACGCTCGATGTCGCCGTTTCGCGCGAGGGCGTGCACTCCGGCCTGGCCGGTGGCATCATCCCGGAGTCTTTCAGGATCGCTCGAGGCCAGTTGGAGAAGTTGGAGGACTCGGCGACCGGCGAGGTACTCCTCGACGCGCTGAAGGTCGAGATCACCGATTCTCTGCGCGACAGAGCCGGTCGCATCGCCGCTGTCTTAGGCGACTCGGTGTGGACCGAGTTCCCGTTCCTTGAGGGCGTCTCGCCGCAGGTCGGCGACCCTGTAGAGATCATCCTGAACGGCAACTGGCGTCCTTGCGTCGCGGTGGTCGGTGCGGACGGCATCCCGTCGATCGCCGACGCCGGCAACGTGCTGAGACCGGACACCCGGCTGAAGGTCAGCGTCCGGATACCGCCCGGCGTCGATGCGGTCGCGGCGACCATTGCGATCAAGCAGTGCCTCGAATCCGACCCGCCGCACGGCGCGAAGGTGAAGTTCGAGGCCGACATGGGCGCCGACGGATTCAGCGCCGAACCGCTCGACGGGGCGCTCGGAGAGGCGCTCAGCGACTCGGCCATGGCCCTGCACGGTCACGCCCCGATGCCGATGTTCGAGGGCGGCACCATCCCGTTCCTCGCGATGATGCAGCAGAAGTACCCGGCCGCCCGATTCCTCGTCACCGGCTCGATGGGACCGGACGGCAACGCGCACGGACCGGACGAGAAGCTGCACATCCCCGCTTCCAAGCGGCTCGCCGTTTGCGTCGCAGCGGCGATCTCCGCCATCGGTGAATGAAGCACATCGAGGAGGGTCGTCCATCAGCACCTCACTCGGTACGGACAACGAAGTGAACGGCTGTAAGGTGGGGTTGGATGGGCAGAGGCGCCATTGCAGGTAGGGCCAACGGCGTCAGCGGCGGATGTTGCAGAGCGCGTGGATTAAAGGGATTGAACCGGTGGCGAGTGAATGATGACCGAGGACGCCGAAGAGGGAGAGGAGACGGGAACCATCACCCCCGAGGTCCGCGTCCGCCAACTCGAAGAGGAGTTGGAGACCCAGACCCAGCGCCTCGAGAAACTGTACACCGCGTACAAGAAGGCGGAGGAGGACATCGCCGACCGTGACGCCATCATCGACGTGCTGGAGAAGGAGGCGCTCGACCGCGAGATCGAGCGCGAAGGGCTCGAACAACTGCTCTCGGAGAAGGATGTCCGCATCCGCGAACTGGAACTCGACGGCGCGAAGGCGTCCAAGCGGGTCGAGCATCTGGAGCCGGAACTCGAAACGATGGAAGAGAAGTTCAGTCGTGAGAAGGCGCGGCTCGGACGGGTCTTCGAGGTGGCCGAGGAACTCGACGAGGCGCTGCAGACCGCGACGGTCGAGTTGACGACCCGCGACGACTGGTACGTCCAGCACATGAAACTCTTCGAGGACCTGAGCAAGGCGGTCCAGGTCCGTTACGAGATGATCGAGGCGGCTGTCGAGAGCATGGCCAAGTATCAGCGCCTGCAGCGAACCTTCGGCGAGCGGATGGAAGAGGCTGTGGAAGCGCGCGCCAACGAACCCGACAAGGGGTCAGATGACTCCGACTCCGACGCTTCTTCAGAAGAGGAATGAGCCGCCCACAGTGCCGCGCTTCCGCGGTTCAGCGCAGCCCCTCACCGCCGAGTGACTCGGCTTTCGCAGCAGTAGGGAAGGCTGAGATCGGTCCCTTGATATCGCCCCGAGAGACATCTCATTCCGGATCGGCCGTACAGTTCTCTCCACCGTTCACAGCTGCCTCAGTCCTCTTCAGACCCTGCACCAGCCGGCTCTGCCGCTCCGCCCCCGCCGCGCTCTTCGTTGCGGCGGTCCTCTTCGTCGGCCGCGCGGATGCCCTCTTCTAGGTCGATGTGGCTGAACAGATAGGTGCCGATGAGGATCATCACGACGATCGACAGCAGGGCGACCCGACTGTCGGCGACCGCGACGGAGAGCGCGTAGAGCAGCGGTCCCGCGACCGCTGCAGCCTTGCCGATGAAGCCGAAGAAGCCGAAGAACTCGGTCGTCCTGGTTTTCGGTATCAGCATCGAGAACATGCTGCGAGACTGGGCGCCGGCCGTCCCCATCACGAAGCCGACCATCATGCCGAGGAAGATCCACTGCATGCTGACTCCCATGCCGAGCGGCTTCCAGACGGAGTCGCGCATGAAGTTCGGCCAGAAGTCGAGCGGACCGCCCTCGATGATGGTCGGATGGCCGTCACCGACGCTGCGCTCTCCATCCTCCGGACCACCGGTGAACGAGAACGAGAAGCGGTGGTCCGTCATGCCCGACATCGAGGCGCTGAGCGCCGCCGCCTGATCGGTGCTGATGCTGGCGCGCTGGACATCGTCGCCTTTGGCCACCTGTTCGACGGGCGTAGTCGAGATGTAGAGGAAGTAGGCGTCGCGGAAGGACGCGTCACCCTGACCGGCGAGCGATACCCACGAGTTGGCGGTGCAGCAGGTCGTCTTGCCGTACAGCGAGGTCAACTCGTATACCCCGTCGTCCTCGTTCCAGTCGTACTGGAAGTCGTAGCGATCGTGGTCGTCCTCCAGTTCCAGCGGTGCGAATCCGACCGCCAGCACTGCGACCACGCAGTAGACCAGCAGGACACTGCCCAACACCTTCTTGGTGCCGTATTTCTCGGCCAGTCTGCCACCGAAGATCGACATCGGTATGGCGACCATGTTGACCGTCAGCAACAGCACGATGTTCATGCTCGGATTGATCCGCAGCACCGACTCGCCGAAGGCCGACGCCATCGCCGCGATCGTGTTGACGCCATCGTAGAACAGCAGATAGGCGACGAGATAGAGCGCCAGCACGCGGAACTTCTTGATCTCGCGGAAGGTCTTGGCGATCTCGCGGAAGGCCATCTTGGCGGCCGGTAGAGCGCCCTCGTACTCCATCGGGTCGGTGATCTCGGGTTCCGGGCAGTTGCGGAACATGGGAATGCCCCAGCCGAGCCACCAGAGGCCGGAGGTGACGAAGACGAAGGAGAGCTTCATGTCGGTCGAGATCGATTCGGGCAGCGGTCCGATCAGCACGCCGAGATGGATGATGAGCAGCAGCGAGCCACCCATGAAACCGTACGCGTAGCCCATTGACGAGACGCGATCCATGCAGCGCCGGTCGGCAAGATACGGCATGAACGCATAGTAGATCACGTTGCCACCGGCGAAGCCGATGTTGCCGATGACGATGAACAGCGCCAGCCAAAGGTAGGCGGAACCACCGAGGAACGGGGCAGCGGCCATCATGAAGGTGAATACGATGCCGACGAGGGTGTAGGCCCAGAGCAGTTTCTTCTTGATCGGCATCCGGTCGGCGATGACGCCGAGCACCGGGCTGGAGAAAGCGACGAAGAGGCTCGATATCGCAAGGATGATGGCGTAGTAGGAGTCGCCCGTGATGTTGAATCCCATCATCTCCTTGCCGCCGCCGGTAGCGGTGTTGAACAGCGACGCCGTCAGGGCGGGAGCGACCACCGTCAGGATGGTCAGAGCGAACGCCTGATTGGCCCAGTCATACCAGTACCATCCCTGCAATCCCTTCTTCTGCTCGTCCGTCATCTCCTCAATCAGCCGCTTGGAGATGTTCGAATTCGTGCCCCCAGCAACGCTCGTATCCACCGCTTCGGCCGCTGCGGCGCCAGACACGTTCGCTGCGGCAGCGTCGACGGCTCAAAACCGTGTGTCCTGCGGCAGCGGCGCCGGCGATTGGTCCACCACCGGCCGGAAGGGCTCGAACGAGCCGTTCAGAGTGTTGTTCCTCCGAGCGGCGGATTGATGGCGCAGCGCCGGCGCGCTGGTCACGAGGAGGCGGTGGCATGGCTGGTGGATGTGCATCGGGAGCGGGCTTCGGCCGCTCGGACGGAACGGAAGCATCGACGGTCATGCGACTGCAGGGAGAGGCCGTGAAGGTGCACCATCTGGTCAAGGCGCCGGAGAACACCGATGATTCGATCCGCGTCAGGGAATCGTGGGCTGCGACCGAACTGGCGACGGTCTACACGACACCAGAGCGTCTTCCTACCGGTGAGAACTGCAAGGCGGCTACGGTCATCCTGCGCACCAAGGGGTGCGTATGGTGGTGGAAGAGCGGTTGCACGTTCTGTGGTTACTTCAACGATGTCCGCGACGATGTGACCAGCGCCGACCTGCACGCTCAATGGCAGGAGGCGAAGCGTCGGACGAACGATTTCGACGGTTGCAGCATGGTCAAGGTGTACACCTCTGGAACCTTCTTCGAGGACCGAGAGAACCCGCCCGACTGGCAGGAGATGGTGTTGCGCGAGACGCACGAGCGGGGCTTCCATCTGGTGGTTGAGGCGAGAGCCGAGATGTGCACGCCCGAGAAGATCGCCTGGGTGGCCGAGCGCCACCCCGGCTGCACCGTCGCCATCGGTCTGGAGGCGTATGACGACGCGGTGCTGAAGTTCCACTGCAACAAGGGCTTCTCGACAAGACAGTACGACAGGGCGGTCGAGACGCTGCGCGACAACGACCTGCGGGTCAAGACCTACCTGCTGTTCAAGCCACCCTTCATGTCGGAAGGCGATGCGTTGCAGCGATCGGTCGTCTGGATCGGCGCGATAGCGGCGACGACCGACGAGATTTCGGTCAATCCGATGAACATCCAACGGCGCACCATAGTGGACCGGATGTTCCGTAATCGCGAGTACCGACCACCTTGGCTCTGGTCGCTGGTCGAGATGATTCGAAGTGTCCATCCGATACTGCACCCCGACGATGCCGTGAACGGTGGCGCCGAGCAGACCACCGACACCACAGAGCAATCCACCGTCACCTCCCCTGCCGGAGCATCGGCAAATGGTCGGCTGATCGTCCATCCGACGGCCGCCGGCCGCATCAGGGGCGCCCACAACTGCGGCATCTGCGACAAGCATGTCGCGGCCGCAATCGAGCGTTATTCGGTGTCGGCCGACCTGCGCGAATTCGACGGACTGGAATGCGATTGCCAACGAATCTGGCGGGCCGAGGTCGACCTCGACGGCGCGCTGCCCTGTCCGCTCGGCACCGGCCGCGACCGGCGTGCGCCGCCGCTCGACGTCTGCCGCTCGCCGTGATCGATTCGATGCGGTCTGCTGCCTCCGGCGCATCGTAGATGCGGGGTGACGGGGAGCGAGTGGCGAGGAATCGTTCCGCCCAATGCTTAAGGGCGTCTCGCTGGTCGCTCGATGCGCCCGTTGAAGGCTGTTCGATGGAGGGAATCGAAGTGAGTGAATCCGACGGTCTGGCCGACTACATGCACTCGCTGGAGGAGCCGCCGGTGTCGAAGGTCGTGCTGACGCTCGGTATCGTCACCACCTTCCTGCTGCTGTTGCTATACGGCATCCTCTACCCCGGTCACGCCCTGCCCGTTCTCGGAGAGGTGGTGCCGTTCTTCGCCGGTGTCGCTGACAGCAGCATCTGGTTCTTCCTGTTCGG
>CAUZSY010000131.1:0-5508 GCA_963582725.1 Candidatus Thalassarchaeaceae archaeon | reverse complement strand
CTCGGCTGTGACCTGTTGAGTCTGATCGTGCCCTCGGGCTTCAGCCTGAACTACACAAGCCGGTCGAACGATGAGGTCACTGTCAGGCGAGGTGTCGTCAATGGCACCATCGACAAGCGTGGCATTGGGGCCGAGGACGGAAAACTTCTCGATGCGGTCGTCCAGACGCACGGCACGGCCGAAGGCTCCAGATTCATCAATCGGATGACCAAGATGACCATCGCGATCTGTAGTTCGATGGGCTTCACCACCGGTATCGATGACGAGGATCTGCCACCTGAAGCGAGAGCCGAGATCAGACGAATCAACACTCAGGCGAGCGATGAGGTGGACAGCGAGTTGGACAAGTTCGGAAAGGACGGCTCGAAGTACGAGACCCGACCGGGCCGAACCCCGTTGGAGACCCTGGAGGAGAACATCCTCGGCATACTCGATCGCTGCAAGTCGGCGACAGGTGATGTCGCGAAGAGCCATCTGGGCGAGGACAACGCGGCTGTGATGATGGCGGTGTCAGGTGCCCGAGGGTCGATGGACAATCTGGCTATGATGGCGGGTTCCATCGGTCAACCCAAGGTGCGCGGCAAGCGTTTGGAGAGAGGTTATCAGGATCGCGTCCTGCCGCACTTCGCGAGGGGCGCGAAGGGTGCGAAGGAGAAGGGGTTCGTCGCCTCTTCATTCAAGCGCGGTCTGGAGCCGACCGAGTTCTTCATGCTCTCGATCTCGGGCAGAGAGTCGCTCGTCGACACAGCCGTGAGGACCGCCAAGTCGGGTTACATGCAGCGTCGTCTGATCAATGCGATGGACGACCTGAAGGTATGGAATGACGAATCGGCCTCGGTCCGCAACACAGCGAACCGAATCATCCAGTTCCATTACGGCGAGGATGGCGTCGACCCTTGTAGGTCGAAGCGCGGCGCTCCACTGGATATCGAGAGAATTCTAGAGGATGTACTGGGAGGTGCCTGAGAATGACTGTCAAGAGCGCGACGAAGAAGAAGCTCATGGACATGGGTCTCGAGGAGACCTACGCGCACGCCCTGGCGGATGACCGCAAGTGGGATGACGTGAAGGTTCTGAGCAAGGGCGAGATCGCCAAGATATGTGGCCTCGATTCGCAAGCCGGTGAGAAGATACACACTCTGATCCAGAGCACTGGCCGCCGGAGCCGTGATGAATCGCGGAAGCCGACCACGATCAGGGTCCGACGCCGTCGAGCTTCTCGGCGCCGATCGATCGCCTCGCAACCTCTGCAGTCGTATGACGTAGAGGGCAAGATGGCTCAGGTCAACCGTGACATCGATATCAGCGACCCGATCTTCACCAAGATCGAGGAGACGGCGGCAGAGGCCGGCTTGATGCTCAGTTCACGGATGATCAACGACATCGTCATCGGACTGCGTGGTCGTGGGGTCAAGCGGTTGACTGAGAAGCGTCTGACCGCCCTGATGAAGAGCACCACAGCAGCACTCAACAGGAGCCGGGTCGATCCGTACGAAGCGGTCGGCATCACGACTGCCCAGTCGATCGGCGAGCCAGGCACCCAGATGACGATGCGGACGTTCCATTACGCCGGCGTCGCGACGGTCAATGTCACCCAAGGCCTGCCACGCGTCATCGAGATCGTCGACGCGCGAAAGGTTCCCAAGACGCCGACGATGCGAGTCTATCTGGACGAGGACGATCAGAAGGGCAAGCCGCTGCGGACCGACGAGAAGAAGGTCCAGAAACTCGCTGCTGCGCTCGAGACCACTACGACACAGGACATCGCCGACATAGATGTGAACGTCGCTCAGCGGTACATCTCATTGACCCTGAACCGGCGTCACCTGAGGTTGAAGGACATGAGTGGCGCCGAGGTGCGGGACAAGTTGCAGCGCGCCCTGCGACTGTACATACAGGCTGACAGCGAGAAAAATCCGAAGACCCTGCAGATAGTGCCCGGTGTCACCAAGGAGGAACATCTGGCCGATCTGGCCGGCAACCCACCGACCTACACCGACCTGCTGCAGTTGGAGGAGAAGACCAAGAAGATCCGATTGAAGGGAGTCAAAGGCATCGACCGAGCAAACGTCCAGGGTCCCTCGAAGGATACCGGTGAGTATTTCATCGCCACCATCGGCAGCAACCTCGCGAAGGTCAGTGAGTTCGCAGGCATCGACCGCGCCCGGACCTACACCAACAACATCACGGAGATACACAAGTACCTCGGCGTCGAAGCAGCCCGACAAGCGATCATCAACGAATTGATGCTGACCCTGCAAGGCGCTGGTCTGGAAGTCGATGTGCGGCATCTGTTGACAGTTTCGGACGTGATGACGAGTCAGGGCGAGGTGCGGGCCATAGGCCGGCACGGAGTCAGTGGAAACAAGCACAGCATCCTCGCACGAGCCGCTTTCGAAGTGACCGTCAATCATCTGTTGCGAGCCGGCATCATCGGCGAGAGGGATCATCTGACCGGTGTCGCCGAGAACATCATCGTCGGCCAGCCGATCTCACTCGGCACGGGCAGCGTCGAGTTGTTCTACGTGCCGAACGAAGAATGACCTCGAAGGTATCTGAAGGAATGGGGGAATCTGAATGGATCTCACGAGACAACTGAAGAATGCGATTAACAGCGGCACATTGCTGTTCGGCCAGAAGCAGAGCGTCAAGGCGTGCGCCAATGGCGATGCTCGAATGTTGATCGTCGCGGCCAACTGCCCGCGGCAGCATGTGGATCAGATTCGCGCGAGGCACCCCGACATCCCTCTTCATCAGACCATGATGGTCAACCGTGAACTCGGCGCAGCGTGCGCGAGACCGTTCCCGGTCTCATCCATCTGTGTCGTCGACGCCGGCAATTCGGACTTGCTGACTCTGCGCCCGAACATCGAGTGAAGGGACCACTAGAACGGCGGGATTCAAGACCTGCCCGGTCTGCTCGACCGCGTGGAGCAACTCATCCGAGGTCTGCTCGAGCAGCGAGGCGCCACCTTGGTCGAGGCGCCGGATGCCATCGGCACCCCTAGCATACACTGTCTGGGCCGCTTGCTCGCGCCGCCTCTCGGACTGGAGCCAGCGGTCGCTGATGCTCTCGTCTGGCACGCTGCAGACGGATGGTCACCACTCGATCGGGTCGAGATCGAGCGATGGATGGTCGATGCTCCGGCCGGCAGTCATTGGCTGCTCTCTGAGCGGCCGATGGAGCGGGCCGGCAGGTGGCCTGAGAGGTCGGATGTCAGATTGACCATCTGGGACCCCGATCGCTTGGCCGTCTGGATCGGAGAAGCGGTGCTGGCCGGCGACCTGACAGCCCGACCTGCCGGCTTCGTGGAACCCAGACCCGATATCGATACGGCATCTGGCCGGCTGGCCGATCAGGAAGACCCGTCGAACGGTTCCTCCGATGCAGCCGTACCGCGAGACACCGTCAGGATCACCAACGCCGTCGAGTCACTTTCAGGAGCGCGTCAACGCGCCGCTTCGAGCGATGGGTCGATGGATTCCGACCGGCAGTCCCTCGAAGCCTACCGACCGGTCATCGAATTGCAGCGTTGGCTCGAACAGAACGGATTCGGCATGTTGCAGTCGACACCAGTGCTGTTACCAGCTCGGATATGGGAGGTCAGTGGAATACTCAGAGGGCCAGAGGATTCCGCCGAGAGGCGCTGGTGGCGGATCCTGGAGGATCCGATGGCAGGCCAGGTCAGCTTGTTCGATCAGGCTGAGAGGCTTCCTTCTGTGCCCCGTCTGAACATCATCGAGGAGGTCCGATGGCTCGGCCGGGACGCGGTTCGGCTTCGTCTACCGGACCTGTGCGAGGTCAGAAAGCACTGGCCGAGCGATGGCAGCGGTGGCTCACGCCTGTTGCATTGGTGGCGCCTCGACCCCTCCTCGTGCGAAATGTCTCCGACCAGAGCACTGCTTCCTGGCTGGCTAGTTCATCTGCCATTCGACGGCCGCCATCTGTTGCACGGGCTGTCCGGCAGCCTGACGCCGATGCCGGTATGAGCCCCTGTAGCGCCGCCGCCGCGTCTGCCTGATTCTCGAATTGTCTCAGGTCAGGACTTCCAACAGGCGGTCCTGCTCGGCCGCTGTCCTGATCTCACGGGCGATTCGACGGCCGCTGCTCATCTCTCGACGCCAGAGCGAGTTGCCGTACGGATGACCGACGCTGACATGCACATTGGTACCTCCGCCCAACCGGGGCGCGACGTCGTAGATCCAGTAATTCATGTCCTTGTCGATGCAGGTCTGCAGACAGAACGGGCCGATGATGCCGGGGTCATAGTGTTCCTTGCTCGCAGCGACGAACCGCTCTCCCAACTCGAAAGCCTTCTCCAACAGACTCTCCCTGATCGTCGCCGTGTTGTGCCCGACCACCGTCATCTCAGGAATCTGTTGCTGTGCTGGCAGCGTCATCTGCTGCGGCGCCGGCAATCGCACATGGCCATCGAGGCTCGATTCGAACCGCCAGTCGACTCCTAGCAGTTCCAGTTTCGACATCTCTTCCTCCAACGGACTGTAGAAGAAGTTCAGGTTGAACACCGGTCCCATCACATAACGCTCGATGCGAGCGGTCCGCAGACTCTCCTCGTCGATGACCCCGTCCGCCAGCAGTTGCTGGGACTTCTCGACGTACTCTCCGTACGACGCACATGTGAAGAAACCACGTTCCAACTTCTTCTGCGCGTGGTGCAGTTTGACGATGGCCAGACAGTCGATGTCCTGAGGGTCATCGATGCCCCCCGGATAGGGCAGGCCAGCCTGTTCGAGCAGCCAGTAATAGTCGAAGTCCTCGGTCCGCTCCTCCATCCGGAGCATCGATCTGGAGCCGAACATCGGCACCCTGAACGACTGCTCGATCTGATCGATGTCGCAGTAGGAGGTGAAAGCCCTGTTCGGGACGAAGATGATGTTCCGATCACGCATGCCCAGTTGGAACTCCTCTACCAGGATGTCATCGAATCTGTCGAGAACGACGGCTCGGTCGACCATGCCACGGACGACTCGACCCTGCGACGTCCGCTTGGTCCGGAAGTACTCGGAGTAGATCTTCTCACGGCCGCTCTGACAGAAGGCGACTGTAGGGAATCCTTCCTCTATTCCGCCGTCACATATGTCGAGCGCCGAATGGCTGGCGGTCACCCCTATCCGGAGTTTCAGGCGGTCATAGTCGTCGAGAATCGTCGCGATGTCATCTCGCGCTATGGTCATCGAACTCGTCCTCCTCAACGATCAGACCGACGCAGTGCCATCAGGTCGTCGATGCCGACGGTCTCACCGCTCATCAGAAGGTCCATCAGATCAGTCACCTCGACCCGCTCCCCCCCGGCGTCTTCGATACCTCGGGACCTGTTCTCACCCGCCCGAACCAGATCCTGTATCGAGTGCAGACATCGAAGTGAGACCACGTAGCGCTGGTGATGCTGGTCCGCCACCCTGCGGAAGCGCTCGACCTTTCGATGAGCCCGCTGCGCCTCATCGCGAAGGCGCTCGACCTCGCGCGAGATCTCGCTCATCAGATCA
>CAUZSY010000130.1:0-5512 GCA_963582725.1 Candidatus Thalassarchaeaceae archaeon | reverse complement strand
ACCAATGCAGCGCGTGTTTTCGCGTCGACTCTGGTGTCTGCATTCTGAGTCGAGATCGCATCGCTCATACCGTCGAAACTGGTCAACAAAACCGTCGACACGATGCCAGCGACAACCAGTGCCGTGATCAGCATGATCAGTTCCGATGTTCCGCCGTCAGCCATTGATTCACCCCCTCGAAAACGATATGATTCACTTCGACATCCAATCCGTTCAACTCACCGCCATCGCCGAACTGTGCCCCCATGCGCTGACCGAGACCCTGGCCGGCGCACCACCGGCTGAAATCGTTATCGAGATGTGGATGACCTCGCCTGGGAAGATGTACTCAGACGCAGTGTAGACTGCCGAAACCGGCAGGATCCGATCCCCGTCGAAGGTGAGATACGCCTCGTCGAGATTCACCGGGTCATCCGCCTCGTTGGTTAGATTGAGGTTGAGGTGAGTACCGTTGTGACTCGCATTGACGAATGACATTTGCCCATCCGGCAGTACGATGAAGGTCACCTCGGTCGCCGTCCGCGTCGTGTCCATGAGCGAGACTGTTCCAGCTGCCAACAAGGCAATCAGTACGGTGCCGACGATCAGCGCGCTCACGCCAACCGAGCCGCCCACATCTCAGGCCCCCTGCGAAGCGTCGGTACCATTCGCCGCTCTCCATGCCGAGACCATCGCGACGAAGGTAAGGAGGGCTCGGTTCGGCAGGTTGGGGCCACCCGGTGCGGGCGAACCCGCCGCTGCGAGCATGGCTATTCCACGCAACTGCCCCGCTTCATGCGGGCTGAGCAGGTTGTTCTGCGCCGCCTGATCGATGAATGTCGCAGCATCGGAGCCGCTGAGGTTGTCGAGCAGGACCGCCACAAGACTGGCCGCGTCTATCGAGCCGCCGGCCGCCGATTCAGCGGCTTCGTGCTTCAGGAATGGGTTGACCTTCAGAGCCTGTGCCTCATAGAGGTCGAGCAGACCTGAGCCTGCTGCCGAATCAGCAGCGAATCCGTCGCCGGCCTCATCTGCTGGACCCGCCTCGCCCGAGTCGACTGTGATAAGCTCACCATCCTCGCCGATCTGGTGGATCTGTGTGCCCCCGCCGCCACTGCCGGATGCCATGACGATGGAAGCCTCCATCATCCCTAGAGCCGCTTCGAGACGCTCGAACTTGTCACTGATCAGCCGCTCGATGTCCGGGTTAACTCCGGCCGATGAGCCGGCTGCCGATGGACCGGCTGCATCCGAACCCGGGCTGGGTCCGCTGCCACTGCCGGCGAACCGGACGCGAGCGCCTTCGGGTGCGAGAATCCAAGCCTCCAGATCGGTAGGTCGAACCTCTTCCGGGATGTCGACCTGGTCGACCCGTGTCTTGGCGAAGCCATCGAGGCGATCCATCATCGCCTCGGCCTGCGTCTCATCGACGCTCTTCGATTCTTTGTCGAAAATTCCCATGGTCCTCAGCCTCCCACACCCAGCCCGCCGGACCCGAGGCCGTGGCCCCGCCCGGTCCATCGATCGGGTATGTCCGAATCAGACGAGCGTCGATCCCTCGGCGAGGTCTCCGACCTCGAGTTGAGCGTAAGTCTCGCCGCCGCCATCGATGATGATGCGGAGTTCAATCGTATCGCCTGGCGCGGTTCCAGTAGCGGATCCACAGTTAGTCAGTTGCATCTCGAAGGTGAACGAGGTGCCGCCGGGCACCGCTGTGGCTGCTGCCAGAGCGGTCCCATCCAGCAGTGCGGCGTTCGAGGCGCTGATCACAGCAGTATCAATCGCCAAGGAGGCGCCGCCGTCACAGACCACGAACCAGTTGATGTCACCGGCCAGTACGGTGTCCGAGCCGGCCGACATCTGAGCGAGGAGGACGACCTGCGTCACATGGGTGGCGGCTGCTGTGTCGACGAAGGCGCTGATGATCTGCATCTTCCCAGATATCTCATCACGGGTGTCGTCGCCCGTCTTCTCTGCCCGCTGCTGCAGCTCTTCCGCGGTCTTGATGATGATCGTGGAAGCTACCGCGGCCACCAGAATCAACGCGATGAACACTATCATCGCGCCGATGCCGATCGCAGCGACTTCGTCTTCGTTCTCTTCGTGGGTTTTCATTCGGTCTCGCATGTGGCTCTCACCGTAGGCGACGCATCCACATCATTGGTTTATGAGAGTGTCCCCGAATGCATGAGGGTGAGATTGCAGGCATCTACGATTTCAGCACTAAATCGTACATTTGACGATTTGCAGTTTTCCCCACCGTCCGCCGAAGGCGGACGTCCCTGTTCGGCTGGATTTGCCCCCCTCTCGGCTGTGTTGGCCGTAGCGCTCAGGCTCCCGATCAGGACCGGTATCCGACCATTCCGACCGGCTCGACGACGACCGGTGCGTACAGCACCTCGCCAGGCCCGAGTTCGCCGAATATCGGCAGACGTGGCTTCATGAAGCCGGGCGGCACCCAAGGATCGACCAGACAGCCGTTGATGGTCTGCATCGTCCGGTTCTCTGCTCGGACCATGAGGCTGATGTCGCCGCGGTCGACCAGATAGCCACAGGTGACGGTCAGTCGGCGATTCAAATGGTTCGCCGCTTCGCCGAGCGGGTCTATCTCGATGCCCAGGTCGACATAGCCGCCCGGTGGCAGCATCGGCACCTTGGTCACCTTCGGTCGGGCGATCCAGCCCTTCGGTGCGGGAACCGCGAGCCGGAGGGGTTGGATCGGTCGGTCGTCGAGGTTCTCGATGCTGACCAGCAGCATGCCGGTCGGTGAGCCGGTCGGCCAGCGAGCGTCGATGGCCATCCAGAAGCGGTGGATCAGGAACGGATTGACCCGCAGCCCTTCGCCCGACATCTGGTCGATCGCATTCTCGAACCGCTCGGCAGCGGCAGCCCAGTCGCCGCCGGCCAGATCCTGCAGGCCGCCGTCGATCATCGCTCTCGCGACCACCGACTCGGGGTCGTCGCCGCCCTCCATGAAGAAGTGGTTCTCCAGCGCCCGCAGGCTGCGGTGAAGACGCAGCACCTGGCTCTCGAGGAATTCAGCGTCCTGGCTCGCTTGCCGCAACTCGCGACCGGCCCGTCCGGGGCGGTTCTTCCACAGCGAATATCTGATGCGGAGGATCGAATTGTCGAGATGCTCCAGGAACTGGCTGGTAGCATCGTTGTCGCTGAAGAAGCGCTCCATCGCCTCGCGTCCGATCATCCCTGCTCACACCCCCTCGTCCATCGGTTCAGCCGATTCCTCCGGCTCCATCCCGTCATCATAGTCGTCGAGTTCGTCATCATAGTCGTCGTCGAGGTCGAGATCCTCCATCTGTGGGATATCCGGTGGGGGTGGCGGGGTTCCATCGTCATCCGCGAACAGGCGGGTCCTCGGCGAGTCGCTGGCATTGACGATCTCCTTGATCCTCAGAGTTCGGACCTCCAACTCGCCGAGCAGGGTGTTGACCCTGCCGAAGGATTTGTCGAGGTGTCCGAGCAGCATCGAGATGATCAGCGGCGCGATTATGCAGTAGCCGGCGAGGGTGGCGAGATTGAGAGGCGAGAACGAGATGCGGAGGTCGGGCGTTGCGATCATCAGCAGCACGAACAGCAGCGGCGGCATCGCCAGGATGGTGCGCAGCTGCCGGCGCGTGTTCGCCAGTTCCTGGTCGTGCCCGGAGATCTCGGGGCGACCGCCGGTCATCGCCTTCCTGCGGTCATCATGGATCGCCTGCAGTTCGCTGCTGCTCTTCCAGGCGATGTTCAACGTCCAGAGGATGGTCAAGGACGCACCGGCGTAGGCGAGCACACCGAGCAGCACCGGGTCGGACTGCAGATGCACCGCGACGAGTGGATCGGTCGCGAGATACGTCATAGCTGCGAAGCCGGCCGCGGCGGTGTAGGCCGACAGATGCATCATCCGCTCATCCTCGCGGCCTCGTCGATTCAGCACGACGGTGCCGACGAGCAGCAGAACGGTGATCGGCGCCGCGACCCAGAGCCCGCCGGGCGGTGCCCAGGAGGTCACCACGAGGCTAGAGCTGAAGACATCGTTCGACGGGTCATTGCCAGCGATCTCGCCTGGCAGTACCAGCGAGACCTCGCAGCCGACCAACTCGACCGGCGCCCACCAGCCGAGGGCCGGGGCGGTGACGTTCCATGTCACCTCGGCAGAGTCGCCCGGACCTAGAGCTGGTATCGGCTGCAGAGCTGAGGAATGCATGATCAGGTCATTATTCGTGCAACTCAGCAGGGCCTGGGCCGTTGTCGGGAACACCGCTGTCCCGTCATTGACTATCGTCGCGACGAGCGTGCCGGGTTGGGATTCGAGCAGCGTCGTGTTCGACCACTCGACCGAGGCGATGGTCGGGTCGGTGTACTCATCGACTCGCAATTTGATTGTGAATTGGGTAAGGGAACCCTCGGCGATGTTGGTCAGGATGAAGGACAGATTCCAGCCGTCACCCGGAGGTATCTTGCCGAGGGCCGGCAGCGTGACGCGCAGGTCGATGGTGCTGGATTCGTAGATCGAGACCGGGCCGAGCATCATGCTCTGGGCGACCGGTTGACCGCTGCCGTTCGACTGCAGCAGTTCGAGCACCCAAGTGCTGTCGTTGCCGTATTGCAAGGGATCGATGATCCGCTCCTGTCCATTCGGGCTCAACTGGTAATACTTCTGCCCGGTGTCCGAGGTCTGGCCCTGTCCCGGCACATGCATCCACGGGATGTTGAAGATCTGCGTCCGTCCGTTAGTGCTGCGGACGGTGATCTCATCGTCAGCGAGGATCCGAACGACCTCTATCCGCGTCTGTTCCTGGCTGGTGCCGCCGATGCCTCCGGTCGGCGTGAAGGTCATGGTGAACCAGCCGCTCTCGCCCTCGAAGTGATCGGGTGCATTGGCGCCGAACGATGGTGATATGGTGACCGACTGGCCGATCGGCAGGGACAGAGGCGTGGTCGGACAACTCGATTGAGTGTAGGTGAACCGGTTCGAGTCGACCGAGCAAGAGATCAGGACGGTGACATCCTGATTGCCTTCGTTGGCGATGACGTAGTCGACGGTTCGAGCCTGCCCCGGCAGCACCGAGATCCGCTCGGGTCGCTCGATGGTCCTCAAGATGAAGAACGCCTGGATCTCGATCTCGAACTCACTCGTGCCGATGATATCGCCAGTAACCGAATCGACGGCATTGAGAGTGATGTTGTGCACCTCGCCTGCGGCGAGGAAGTTGGAGGCATCGAGAGGCGGTATGGTGATGGTCGCTGTGACCGAACCGGCTGGAGCCTTTGGCTCGATGGACAGAGGTGAAGGGCTGTACTCGGCCGTCCAGTTGTTCTGACTGAGGATTTCGAAGACGATGGTCTCGCGTTGGTTGCCGTCGTTGGCGAGGCTGAACGGCACCGAGAGCGTTGTTCCGGGCGTGCCCTCGAAAGAGGCGTTGTGAGCGAAGATCAGGTTGTGTTCCGCGCCTACCGCGATGGTCACCGTCGAACGGCCCAGTTCGGTGCCGCCTTGGGACAGTATCACCTGGAACGAATGGGTCTGGTCGGC
>CAUZSY010000129.1:0-5538 GCA_963582725.1 Candidatus Thalassarchaeaceae archaeon | reverse complement strand
CACGTCGGAGCGACGACCGGGGATTGGAACAACTCTGTGAGGTCGCTGTATGTCAATCAGGGAGATTCCCGAGCGGTCGCATGGGCACCAGATTCGGTTCATCTCGCAGGGGCTGCAGATGGCGATGTGACTCTCTACACCATCGGGGGCGCGACCATCTCGACCCTGTTCTCCTTCGACGAGAACGTCAGGGGACTCGGGTTCTCTCCGAACGGCTCCTACCTGGCGGCGAGTGCCTACTTCAGTAACTCCGAGAACCACTCCTGGGCTGTGGTCCTGGAAATGGACTGGACGACAAGGTCCGCCACGCTGCTCCAGAATCTGAGTTCCATGCACACCGACGATGTACCCAGTGTCGCATGGTCGTCGGACGGTGCCTTCCTGTTCACAGGTGGTGGAGAGGGGCAACTCCGACAATTCTCCGTGCATGAGAACTGGTCTATGGTAGGCAACTACTCATTCCAGCCCGGTTCAACGGTCTGGAGCGTTGATGTCAGTCCCGACGACCGACTTGTCGCGGGATTGGGCGGAGGTGGTAACCTGAAGGTGTTCTGGACCGGTAACGGGACCGAATACATGGACTTCAATCACCATCAGAGCAACTGGGCCCTCGATGTCACCTTCAGTCCTGATGGCCGGTGGTTGCTGACCGGCGCATTCGACAACCGCGTCAACATCTACAATGTCACCAACGCCTCTCATCTCACTGGTTTCACCGATAGTTCTCGTGATGTGTATTCGATCTCATTCGACCCCAGCGGCGCTTTCTTCGTCGTCGCAGGTGGCGATGATGAGGCGCGCGTCTACAACAGCCCAGACTACCAGATTGACCTGTTCAATTACTCAGAAATCTACGAATTCGGTTCGTTCGGCTCGGGCCAATCTCGCGGCGTCAGGGCCATCGAATGGTCACCGGATGGCATGAAGATGGGATACGGACAGAATCGTGGCCGGACAGGCACCTACATCCTACCGGGGGGATTCCTCCAACTGAAGGGTGACTACACTTCGGTGAGGATGCTGGATAACAGTTGGGAGAATTCCTATCCTGCTTCCGACGGTCGACCTCTATCCGCATACTGGCACGAGAATTACACGACGGCCGACCTCGTATGGGAGTTGTGCAATGGAGATGATGTCGTCGGCACCGTGGTGAGGGGCATCCCCCATCATCTGGTGACACCTCAGTCGAACTGGTCGAGCAGCGGCCTGTTGGACTGCTCATTCAGCGCCACAGAATTGATCGAGGTGCCGGTGGGCAGAATGCCGGCCTCTCTGATAGTCAAGGCGAACGGCAGCGCTGAGAACTGTCTGACCACGATCGGAGGCCTGTCGATGGGTCAGTTGCGCTGGATATTCTCCGGCGGCTCGGAATTCACCCTCTCACAACCGGGTTGGGCACCGGGTCTCGACCTTGAGTCAATCGCGCCGAACGATGATGGTGACGGTGTGCGCGAATGGTCGGACCTCGACCCTGCATGCAGCGCGATTCCCCTGCATGTGTCCGGCAGCTGGGACAACAGGTCGATACCTACGATGATCCAACGGGAGTTGACCTGTGGTGATTGCCAGTTCAGTGAGGGTCTGTTCCACAGCGACAACACCTCGATCCGGTTCCGATTCCGAGAGGAAGACCGCAGTCAGATACCCTACGGCATCTCCCTGAACGACAATATCCTAGGATTCACCGAGATGCGCGACGTCATCGACCGGACCGATGTCTGGAATGTCCCCCTCGTCGACAACTGGACGCATGGTTTTGCCGACGCGTTGTCCGACGGCGGTACCTCTCTGAACGCCTCCATCAATGGCAGCGCCGTCGGAACATGGCCGCTTCAGGGGGATTATGTGTTCGTAGTGAACACGGCAAAACTGCCAGAGATGTTCCCAGTCATCAACTGGATGCTGACCGATGCCGGACAGGCGGCATGGGACAGCGAGGGATTCGTTCACCTCGGCCTGATCTCCAGAGTTGACTCATGGGCAAGAATCGGGGTCGATGCCATCCACATCCTGCCAGACATGGACAACGACGGACTATGGGACGGCATCGACGACTGCGACGGACCCATGACCGACTGGGACTCAAGCATCTGGGAACTCGACCGCGATGGCGACGGTTGTCACGATGCGACGGAGGATGATGACGACGATGGAGATGGTATTCTGGACTTCGATGACATGTGCGACAGCATCGGCGACGAGATGAACTGGACCTCTACCACGATCACAGACAATGACGGGGACGGCTGCAGGGACGACGCCGAGGACGACGATGATGACAACGATGGCATCAACGACATGGACGGCGATGACTGTCCGAAAGGCTGGTCGAACTGGACATCGAACCAGACCACGGACCACGATGACGACGGGTGCAAGGATGATGGCGAGGACGCTGACGACGACAACGATGGCGTCGACGACTTCGGTTCATCCGGCGCTGTTCTCGACCTCTGCCCGTACAGTGGGCCGGGTTGGACATCGACTCCGAGCACTGACAGGGATGGCGACGGTTGTGAGGACACCGGAGAGGATCTGGACGATGATGGCGATGGCATTCAAGACGATGCCGATCTCTGCGATGGTGCGAATCACAAGTCGGACTGGCTGTCCGACACCACGAACGACCACGATCAGGATGGATGTCATGACGAAGATGAGGATGACGACGATGATGGCGATGGAATCGGAGATGCTGACGGCGATGCCTGCAGCAGAGGATTGACCGGCTGGTTGTCCGGCAGCCTGACCGATCACGATGGTGACGGGTGCAAGGATGACGGCGAGGACTCGGACGACGATGACGATGGCAAGTCAGACGATGATGACGATTGTCCCCGGGGCGAAACTGGTTGGTTGTCCTCGGCCGAAACCGACTACGATGGCGATGGCTGTCGGGATGCTGGCGAAGATGAAGATGATGATGACGACGGTTTCTCTGAAGAGAATGGTGAGGACCACTGTCCAGGCACAGCCCTCGGCGCCTACGTCGATTCATTCGGTTGTCTGACGGTGAACCCCGAGGACGACGCGGATGGTGATGGTGTGGCCGATTCACAAGATAACTGTCAAAACGAGACCGCGACCGGCTGGGACCTCGATTCAGACGGCTGCATCGATGACGGTGACAATGACGGTTTCAAGGACGATGTCGATGACTGCATAGCTGCTCCCGGCGTGGACATCGTCGGCGACGACGGATGCACCGACCTGCAACGGGACGATGACGGCGATGGGACGCCGGGCGACACTCATGGCCAGGGCGCCGACGAATGCCCCGGAACACCGGCTTCGGAGGAAACCGTGGTGGACGGTTGCAGTCAGCGACAACTGGAGGCGATCAACGACGATGACGATGATGGCATCGTCAACCTCGACGATCTGTGCCCGAACACTCCCTCCAGCGAGGTCAACAAGGGGTTCGCCGATGACGGCGTCGATGATGATGGCTGTACATACAGCCAGCAGGACGCCGACGGTGATGAGGTGCCCAACACCATCGATCTCTGTCCGGGCACGCCGAACCTGCATCAGGTGGACGAGGTGGGCTGTGCAGCATCGCAGCTCGCTGGTTCGGAAGGATACAGCACCTCGGTCATCGTCGCCGGCTTCGCAGGTGCGGTGGTGCTGATCATCGCCCTCGGTGCCGCGGCATTCCTGGTCCTGAAGAAGAAGCCGAAGCAGAAGCGACGGGGCCAGAAGCCGAGACCTGCCGGTGGCCGATCCTCGACCCAGTCTGCACAGGCTGCCGGCACCGATCTCGTCGAGGGTGGAAAGAACCGTGGCTCGGGATATTCTGAGGATCCAGTGGAAGCGGATGCCGGAAGTGGCGTCACGGTCGACGAACACGGCACCGAGTGGTATTCTGACGATGAAGGAGTCTGGTGGTACAGGAATCCGGACATGGACGATTGGGCACAGAGTGAGCAGTGACGATGCGAACCAGCACCGGCTGCAATGACATCCCGGAGAACGAATCCACCGGCGACTGGGCTCCCTCGGTGGCATGCCGGATGAGTTGACGCCTCCCTTGGGAGGCGGCGCAGCCGCCGGGACGGGGCAAACGAGGTTTGAAGAGTGAGTCGCGGGGGTCGTCGGGCCATGCTCCGGGCGAGAAGCGTCGGCATACTGATCATCGCGACCATCCTGTTGGCCAGCACCACCGTGCTGCCGATGCTCGACCCAGCGAGCCGAGATGCGGTCGAGCCGACAGCGTTGTCGGAGGAATCGAATGTCGCATATTCGGGCAAGAACGCTGTCACGGAGTGGGCCATCTCTGCCGGCTATCAGACCGGCGGCACGACCGCTGCTGGAGTCGTCATCCCATCGGATATCAGCAGCAACAGTGGCGGCGATGTCTTCGTCAGCGGCATGCTCCTCTACGAAGCAGTATTCGGACAGACACGCAACAACGGCCAGGACCAGGTGGGCTTCGTGGCCAAGGCGTCGGCCAGCGGACAGTGGCAGTGGATGAAGGCGCAGACGACTCATTCGGGTGGTGGTTTCTCCAGTTACACGGCTGTGGAGAGCGTCGGGAACGACATCTATGCGTGTGGTTGGTACTTCGGCAACCTGACCTTCGGCGGCGACCAGCGGAGTAGCAGTCAGGACTCCCAAGACATCTTCGTCGTCAAGATGAACAACAACGGCGACATCCAGTGGTCGGCCACCGCCGGCAGCTCGAAGGACGACGAATCATGCAACGACATCGAAGTAGATTCGGCTGGGAACGTCTTCGCCATCGGCGAGTTCAACGCCTCCTCCACCGCCTCCTTCGGCTCGCACGCCCTGACCGGCAGCGGTGAGACGGACATCTGGGTGGCGAAGTTGTCGAGCAGCGGTGCATGGCAGTGGGCGACCTCTGCTGGAGGGTCATCGAACGATTATGGCACTGCACTCGTAAACACCGGGACAGACCTCATGGGCACGGGTACCTTCACCGGAACCGCGGATTTCGGCACTAACCAGATACAGGCCATCGGTCAGGCCGATCTCTGGGTCGCCCACATCTCGACCAGCGGCGGCTGGTCGAACGCAAATCAGGCCGGCGCGACCGGAGGCCTCGTGCAGGCTTTCGGCATCGTCGAGGACAATGGGACTGCGTACATGGCGGGCGAGCTCGTGGGCAATGCCAACTTCGGCAGCGTCCAAGCGAACTCTTCGAACAACGGTCAGGACAAGACGGTCGTCGTCGCCGCGCTCTCCTCGGCCAATCAATGGTTATGGGCGAGCACCGCGACCGGATACACGACTGGGAGGAGTATCGATCTCTACGCTGGCAGGCTGCTGGTCGCCGGTTCCTTCGCCTCGGTGTCGAACAACCAGCTGCAACAGTCCGGAGTCTCGACATTCGGCTCGACGACACTCTCTGGAAATTACTGGGATGCGTACGCTGCCGTTATGGACACAAATGGCAACTGGTTGTCTGCCGACGGTTCACAGGGGCCGATCTATGATGAGGGCGTCGCCGCCATCTGGCGCACCGGAGGCACCATCGGCTTCCTCGGCCAGTTCTGTGGTGGTGGGGTGCAATCG